>JABDJF010000549.1 GCA_013002645.1 Myxococcales bacterium | reverse complement strand
GCAGGGCCTGGGGTGGGGCCAGAACTGACGATGGTCACTTCTTGGGTTTCGATTGGTCGGGCTTCAACTGGCAGATCGACCGTTTTGAACTGCAATCAAAGCCGGAGGAAACCTTGTTCACCGTCTGGATCGGGCCCAACGATTATTGGGATGCCAAGGACGACCCCGCCGATTCGGTTCGGAACATCAAGCGCGGGCGCGAGAAGCTGATTGCCAAAGGGGCCAGGCATTTGGTCGTTTTCAATAACTTCGACTTGACGCTTTCGTTGGGTTACGGCCCCAAGACCGAATACCACGACCTAGTACCGACGGTCAGAGCCTTGACTCAACAATTTAACGAAGCGCTTTACCAAATGCTCTTCGATAGCTCGGACAGTTTTGTCGAGGAACATCCTGAGGTGAAACTGTACTTCGTGGACATCGGCAGCTTTATGGAGGCCTATGTCAAAAAGCACGATTTCGCTGCTGCCCCCTGGCGAGGCTCGTATGCGTTCCCCGATCCGGAAAAGTATTTGTGGTACGACGAATGGCACCCGATGACCCAATGCCACTTGGACATCGCCGAAATGGTGCACCAAGTGCTTCAGCAGTAATGCTGCGATTGGGAGGGGGTCGTGAACGAGCGAGACACATGTGGCGCAAAGGCCACGTGCTTCCCTCGCGGTCATCGGGGGCATCGTAGGGATCGAGCTGTCGACCAGCAGGCTCGGCTCGGGCCAGCAGGAGCTGCGCGAGTTGAAAAGAGCCCAGCATCGCGGACCGCGCAGGGTTCGTTGGGACCGTCGTACGTCGCGCTTCGTTTTCTAATCGACGGAGCCGCTAGGCGAGGACTTCATCGCGCACAGCGTCGAGGCCTTGTTGCAACCAGCCCTTGAAGAGCCTGACGATCGGAACGGCGAGCGGATAGGCGATGGGGGACGTCAGCCCGAACGTGTAGCTCCAGACGATCCGCGTGCCGCCTTCGGCCTCGGTGAACTCCCAGTTCCCGGTGCCACTCTTGACCAGCAGTGAGAACGGGAATTTGGCGCCGCCGGTCCAGCCGTAGCGATGTCTGTGCGGTGGGTCGTAGTCGAGGATGACTTCCTCGAGCACGGAGCCGTCGGTCATGCTGATGGTGCGCTTCGCGCCGGTGGCGAGCGTGTGCCCTTCGTGGAGCTCGACGCTCGCGATCCCTGCGAACGGACCGCGCGACCGGATCGTCCTCGGGGCGTTCGTGCTGTCGGTCGCCACGGCGAACACCTCTTCGCGGGGGCGCGGGACGAGAACCGAAACCGAGGTCGAGATGCTGGCCATCGAGCGGACGCTAGCACGAGAGAGGGGCTACCCCCCGCACCTGGTTCGGACTCAGAAAATTCTGCACCAGATTCCGGGAAAACCTAGCCACATCATCACCGCAGCGGAGACCGTTGTGGCCACCTCTACATCTACGACAACGAGCCGCACGACTTCCTCGACGACCGAAACCTCGCTCACTTCTTCACCCAACTCCGCGACTTTTTCGAGCGACACCTGCAGCCCTAGCCGGCGATGGCGAACACCGCAGCAGCTGGGCTACTCTTTCGGAATGCTCCGGCGTTGGGCAATATGAACGGCATCCGCACGAGCGCTTGTTTGTCGGTGGCGATCTTGACGCTGCCCCTGACCGCAACAGCCGAAGAGCCGGCCGCCGATCCGCTTGCGCACGGCATGCACGCCTATTTCGATGGAGAGCGGCGTGGGACCATTGGGTTCATGACCGCCGGGTCGGGGCTGGTGGTTGCGGGCGGGGTCATGGTGGCGTTTGACGAGCCGGCTGAGCTGAGGGCGGCGGCTTACCCGATGTTGGCCCTGGGGGCGGTGCAATTGATTGTGGGCGCGGTCTTTCACTCGCGCGGCAAGCGGGAGGCGGCGAAGCTCGATGCGCTTCTCGAGACCGACCGCGATGCGTTTATCCTCGAAGAGACCGCGCGCATGGAGAGAGTGCGAAAGACGTTTCTCGGGGCGCTGATCGCTGAGTCGGTGCTAACCCTGGGAGGCCTGATCACCGGAATCGTCGGCGTGACGCGGGACATCCCGGTTGCGACGGGATTCGGGTTTGGGCTTGCGGGCTCCGCGGGTGTCACCCTCGGCCTCGATACCTGGGGCGCGATTCGCGCCAGATCCTACCTCGAAACACTCGAAGCGAATCGTGCTCCCGGCTGCGGTGCGATGGGGAGCCTGCGGTTTCGATGGTAAGTAGCCGCTCCCGTGGCAGTCGCGAGCCATCGCGGGC
>JABDJF010000541.1 GCA_013002645.1 Myxococcales bacterium | reverse complement strand
GCTCCGCGTTTGGGTCGCCCAACTCCTTCAACGTTCTGTCTCTCGAATACACCGACCGGGGCGCCGTAGCCGAGGCCATGCTCGGCAACGAGAACTTCATCCTGCAGCCGGATGCGGGCAACGCGAGCTACGCGCTCCTTCTCGGCACCAACCCCATCGTCACGCAGGGGATGACGCTGCTCCAACGAAGGCCGCACATTCGGTCGGACTTTCAATCGATCCAGGGCCGTGGGGGCCGGGTCGTCGTCGTGGATCCTCGCCGGACTGAAACCGTGCGCGTTGCGGACGAGCACATCGCGATCCGGCCGGGAACCGACCTGTTCTTCCTGCTGGGATTGATCTCCGTCATAGTGAACCGAGGTCTCGTCGACCGGTCCTTCGTCGAGGTTCACACGTCGGGTATCGACTGGTGGCACCAGTTTGCGGACAAGTACGAGCTGACTTGGGCAGCAGAGGTCACGGACGTGCCCGCCTCGACGATGGTCCGCATCGCAGAAGAGCTCGCGAGCGCGGAGAGCGCCTTCGTGGCCACGCGCGTCGGCGTGCAGACCAGCCACAACACGACGCTCACCGAGTGGGCCGTTCAGACCCTCAACGCGATCACGGGCAACGTCGACCGGCCGGGTGGCGTCTACTTCAACCCGGGCGCGATCGACGTACCGAGCCTGATTCGTAAGTTCACCAAGCGGAAGAATCCCGCGCCCGCCCGCATCGGAGGCTTCCCCCAGATCTTCGGCGGACCACCGGCAGCGACGTTTGCAGACGACGTGCTCTCCGACGACCCGGAGCGAATCCGCGCGCTGGTCGTCGTTGGCGGCAACCCTGTCATCACCTTTCCAAACACCGAGAAAGTCGAGAAAGCCCTGGAGCGGCTGGACTTGCTCGTGTCAATCGACCTCTACCTCTCGGACACGGGCACCTTCGCGGATTTCAATCTTCCCGCGGCCACGATGTTCGAAAAAGGCGGCCTCCATTT
Organism: Myxococcales bacterium; assembly: GCA_013002645.1. Classification (GTDB taxonomy): domain Bacteria; phylum Myxococcota_A; class Polyangia; order Polyangiales; family Houyiibacteriaceae; genus SG8-38. The sequence continues at coordinate 1,614 of JABDJF010000541.1, read as the reverse complement.
CCTAACATCGACGTTCGAGCCATATCCCTATGCCGAATGGAAACCGAAGGTCGTGGAGCCTCGCGGAGAAGCCCGAAGCGAATGGGATATCTTCAGGGACTTGAGTCGAGCCGCGAAGGTGCCGTTTCTCAACCAACCGGCGGTGAGCGTGGCCGACCGATTGCTCGGCGTGTTGGGCCGCGAGCTCTCCCATGAGGACTTGGCCAGGTATCTACTCCTCGGGAAAATCTCGTTGGGCCGTCTGAAGCGCGCCCCGGAGGGCATCAAGCTGGGCGACGTTCCATGGGGGCAGTTCCTAGACCACCGGCTCGAAACGACGGACGGAAAGATCGACTTGGCCCCCGACGATTTCACCGAGGCGGTGGTGGCGGCGGTCGACCGTCCCCCGACGCCTACCCCGGAGTACCCCTTTCTCCTGATTTCCGGAGGACGTCGGGCTGCGAGCTACAACTCGTGGACCCACAACATTCCGAAGCTCATGGACAAACTAAAAGGAAACCACGCGCTCTTGAACGACGATGACGCGGCGTTGCTCGGCATTGCCGACAGAGACTTAGTCCGGGTCATCTCGGCCAGCGGGTCGATCGAGATCCAGGCGCAGGTGTCCTCCGACATTCGCCCGGGCGTCGTGATGATCCACCAGTTCTGGGGCCACACGTACGAAAGTGGAATGCACACGAGCCGCAAGCATCCGGGCGTCAACGTGAACTTTCTGCACGACGATCGCGTACGCGATCGGTTCACAGGCATGCCGGTGTTCAACGGCACGCCATGCCGTGTCGAAGCGTTGACGCCGAGCGAGGCTGCAACAGCGACAAAGTAACCCGGCTGGTTACCATCGGGTACGGCGCGGTCACAGAGGTCTACTCTAGAACGCGATTCGCTCGTGCCAGAGACTTGCCGCGAAGTGGCACCGCTCTTGCATTGATCCGTAGTCTTCTCATGAAGACTCGACCAGAGAGACTCGAGTGCTGTTGCGCCGACAACCAGGCCACTTTTCTTGGCCATGCCTTTGACCGTTTGGAGTTGAACGACGCACAACGGCAACTCCTACTTCACTCGTTCCGGGAGATCACCATTCAGATCCCGCTCGAGATAGAACGCGCGAGCGAGCGGCTCTGCACGTTCACAGGCTACCGAGTCCAACACAATCATGCGCGAGGGCCCTTCAAGGGAGGGCTGCGTTTTCATCCCAACGTGAAGCTCGAAGAAATACGGGCCCTCGCGCAGCTCATGACCTGGAAGACCGCACTCGTCGATATTCCGTTTGGCGGCGCCAAGGGCGGCATTGCGGTCGATCCGGGTCTCTTGAACGCCCACGAAATTGAGATACTGACCAAGCGTTTCACGCAGAAGATGGCGCCCGTGCTGGGCGAGCATGAAGATATCCCCGCTCCCGATGTGAACACCAACGCGCAGCACATGGCGTGGATCTTCGAGGAGTACAGCAAGTTGCGGGGGCAGCGACCTGCGGTCGTCACGGGCAAGCCCCTGGAGCTCGGAGGCTCGCACGGGCGCGAGGAAGCGACAGGGCATGGAGTCGCCGAAATTGCACTGCAGGCCTCGAGCGATCTGGGGATCAACATATCGTCTGCACGTGTCGTCCTTCAGGGC
>JABDJF010000508.1 GCA_013002645.1 Myxococcales bacterium | reverse complement strand
CCTCCGTGATGCCTACCATCCACTCGGCGAGATTCCTTGGGTCGGTGACGTACGCGAAGACTTTATCGACGGGTGCCTTGATCTTGGTGTTGCTGTTAATAGTCGGCATGCCTTCACCCTCCTTTCCGGGGTAGGCACGAGGCTATCAAGGCGTCGTCGTCTTGGGCATACGTAATTGTTCACCTTCGCCGCAGGCAGGTGGTGCCGACTCAGGAGCGGCGGCTGATCATCAGGGTTGCCGCGTCGGTTTTGCGGGCGACCTGGAGGGCTAGCTCGCCGAAGAGGCGCTTGCCGCGTTGGTGGCGGAGGCCGAGGATGATGAGGTCGTTCGTGCCGGCTTCGTTGGCGAGAGCTTCGACCATGTTGCCCGATTCGATGAGCTTCACTTCTGGCGTGCCGCGGGTTTCCTCTTCGGCGAAGATGCGGAGCTCCCGTTCGCGAACCAGTCTGATCCCAGGGGCAAGCCTCTGCCTGTTGGCCTGAACGAAGCGGACGTTGGTGCAGCCTGCTCGGCCCAAACTTCCGAGCAGTCGGGCGCGAAGCTCGTCGTGGCCGCCCCGGCCGCCCACAGGGACGATGATTCGCGTGTCGGCGTTGAGCGTCCATGTTTTCGAGGCGCGCACAACGACGACGTCGCATTCCACGTCGTTCAACATCTGCTCGATGTGGGCGACGTTGCCCTGGTCTTCGAGCGAAGAGAAGCCCATCAGTAGGCTTTCACACTCGTAAGATTGGGCGACCCGCGCGATCTCTTTCCAGGGGTCGTAGGCGATCGTCATCAGCGCTTCGGGTGTGTGACCGGCTCGCAGCGACGCGGTGAGGGCTTGGCCTACGACGCTGTTGGCGTCTTCTAGCGCCTTGGTGGTTTCGATCTGGGCGGCGGCGAAATCGCTTGGCCGGCGAACGACGGTGAGCAGTACGACGCGCCCAACCACGGGAATGGCCAGCGCGTTGGCGAGGGTGACCATGCCCACGGCGCTTGCCGGGTTGGCGACGGGGACCAGGACGAGCGGGCTTCGACCACGCAGGACGCCGAGCCTTGGATCGTGCGCTTCGGCAAACGCATCTACCGCGCGTGCGCGGCCCGCGAACAGGCCGATGTAGAGGATGACGCCGAAGCCGAGCCATACTGCGGTGACGGCGCCCGCGCGGGGGACGACGACGGCCTGGTAGGCGGCAAGCACCGCGCAGGCGAGACCGCCGATTAGAGGGATTGCCGGGAACCACGGCGTTTGAAATGGCGCCTTGATGCGCGTTCGTTGGCGGGCGAGGAGGCTCGTCCAGTGCACGAGCGCGAACGAGATCAAGAAGATCAAGCTTGCGGCGGCGCCGGCGGCCGAGACGTCGCGCACCATCAAGAGAAGGAACGCCATCGCGAGGGCGGTGGCGTAGATCGACATGATCGGGGTGCCTCGTGTCGGGTGCTGGTGTTGAAGCACGCGGGGGAGGGTGCGGTCGCGGGCCATACGCAGGGCGACGCGGCTCGCGGCGAAGATACACGCTGAGAGGGCGGAGAGGGTGGAGAGGATCGCGGCGACGACGACGAGCCAGTATCCGAAGACGCCAGCGTAGTTGTATGCGGCGACGGCCATGACGGTGGCCGGGTTGTCGGCGCTCATCTGGGAGATGCTCTGGCCGGCAGGGACGCCGACGGTGCTGGTCAAGAAGAGAAACGGAATGTAGACGGCGAGCGCGATGCCTAGCGAGGCGAGCATGGCGCGCGGGATGTTCCGTTCGGGGTCCTTGACCTCGCCTCCGACCGCGGCGACCAAATCGAACCCTTGAAGCGCAATGAAGGTGAAGCCCATTGCGGCGAGAAGGCCGGTTGTGCCGTGCTCGAGGAACGGCGTGAGGCCGCGTCTTGCTGTGCCGCTTGGTGCGACCCCCAGCGCCCAGGCGCCGGCAGCGAGAAGGATGGCGAAGACGATGAGCTTGCCCAAGGTCTCGATTTGGCCGCCGCCCTTGTTGCTGCGAATCAGGAGCAGGCTGTAGGCGCCGGTGGCGACAACCGCGAGGCCGCTCAGGGCGGGGCGGCCGCGGAGCCAGGGCGGAGAGGCGCCGCCAGAAGCCACCCAAAGCGCGTCGATGGCAAGGACCGCGTACTCGGCGAAGCCGAGCGCGTAGAGAACCCCGGCGACGATGTACGCGAACCAGAGCACCCAACCGACGACAAAGGCCGCGCGGACGGTGAGCACCTTCTTGGCAAAGGTGTAGGCGCCGCCGGACTCGGGGAACATCGACGACATCTCGGCGAAGCTGAGCGCGGTCATGATGGCGAGCGCGCCGTTGAGGGCAAAGGCCAGGATCGTGCTCGGCCCGGTTTCGCGAAAGGCCACGCCCGCGAGGACGAGAATGCCGCCTCCGACGATGGCGCCCACGCCGACGCCAGTGGCCTGAAGGAAGTCCAGATGCCGCCGTTGTCCCCCCTTTTTCGCAGATGACACTGAGGCAAAGACTAGGCGGGAGGGGGGCGCTACGCCAAATGGAAATTGCTCGCGCTGCCGCGGGTGTGGGGGGGGGTGGTTGGTGAATGTGTTGCCAGGTTCGGTTTAGTTACACCGCCCGCCCACCCCCACCCGTAGTTCTAGTTCTACTCTCACGTGAGTGAGCAACGTGCCTGGCGCGGCATTCGCTTTGCTCTGC
>JABDJF010000473.1 GCA_013002645.1 Myxococcales bacterium | reverse complement strand
CTGCTCGATCCCGTCCGCTTCGAGTTGTAGCACGGTGACGAAGGGCGGCTTGGCAAACGCGCCTGCGCTCCAGAAGAAGAAGTGGCCTGCGAGCCGCGTCAGCCAGCGGATGTTCATCCTGGTGGCCAGCATGGCCAGCACGGTGGCGATGTTGTCGGTGAACCAGTTGAAGCCCGAGATGAAGAATCCGGTCTCTTCGAGCGAGGGTATCTGCGCCGGCAGCGCCTCGAGCTCATGCATGTACATGGGCATGCAGCTTCGCCGGCCGATGCCCTCGCCGAAATCGAATGCCATACTGCTCCACTCTCTCAGCGTGATCGTTTCCCACTTCCTGCCGCGGTACACCCTGGCGTCGAAGCTATTGAGCTCCTCCGCGAACTCCTCCATCGTGTTGATGGAGGTCTCGATCTCCCCCCACCGGATGCCCATGTAGCTGCTAACGTTGGCCACCTTCAGCTGATCGAAGTGCCGGGCAGCGTGGCGTACCAGCGCAGCCGGCAGGCCCGGATGAAAGCCCCCATCCGTGATCACCGTCATGCCACGCTGCACAAACACGTTCCCGTGCCGCTCGAGCGTTTCAACTTTGTGGGGGATGGAAAGCTGAGTGTCCAGGTAGTCAGTCCGTGTCTCGATGGCCACGCGAACGATCGAACCCAACTGCTTGTGGGTCGAGGCGGTGAAGACAGCCAGGTCACATCTCGCGAAGGCGTCTTTGAGCTGCTGTTCATCCCCAGCATCGAGCCGTAATGCTTCAAGCTCGCCACCATGCTGAGCCTCGAGTCGACTTGCTGCCGCTTCCGCCTTTTCTCCATTGCGACCGGCGAGAATCAGCGCGGCGTCGGTATGTTTGAGGAGCAGCTCGGCAACGAGGTAGCCTGTATTGCCGTAGCCTCCGACGATGAGGATGGTGGGCATCGTACGTGGTCGGTGGAGCTTGCCATCTACATGAGGGTGTGGCCACGATTCCACAGGGCGGCTTGGATTTTGACGCGTATTTGACGCGCAGACGTGGAATGACCTGATACGGGGAGACGGTCCCGAGCGCCGGCCAGTGCATCTAGGTCTCAGCTATCGTTTGCGGATTCGGTTCGACGTCGAACGGGTCTAGCCGACGTTCAGCGGAGCAGCTGTCGTACCAAGTGGGCGTATCCTTGGCCGGCTTCGTTGCTGAGGTTGAACGCCTCGTCGACCCCGTGCTCCTCGAGCTCCGCGATCTCGTCTTCGTAGCGAGCCGTCGCGGTCAGTAGAATCTCGCCGCGTCGCTCCTCGAACTTGCGGATCGCCTCGGCGGCGGCGAGGTTGGCCTGATGGTTGGGGAGCGCGAGCATCGCGACCCTGACGGTGTGTTCGCGGGAGGTCCGATCCCAGAAGTCGAGGTCGGTGGGATCGCCCGCCACGACGCTGCGGCCGAGCTCGACATGCCGGGCGACGGTCTCCCAGTCGTTGTCGATCCCGCAGATTCTGCCACTGAGATCCTCGGCAATCGCGTCGTATGCGGCCGTCCCGAGGCCTCCCATCCCTATGATCACGACCTCCGCCTGGCCGACGCTCACCGGCAGCTCTTCGGGGAGTCGCTTCGATGTCTCGAAGCGCTTCAAGAATTCCCGATATCGATCGTAGAGTTGGTTCGCGGCAGCGTTGATTGGAGAGGCCGCGATGAACGTCCCAGCTACGGAAACGGCGATGATCACGAGCCACTGGTCTGTCAGCCACCCCATCTTCACGCCGAGCGTGCCGACGATCAGACCAAACTCGCTGTAGGTCGAAAGACCGAGAGACGCGAGCAACGAAGTGCGTGCCCTCAAGTTGAAGCGCGTCATGACGCCGAAGTAGAGGGCCACCTTGATCGGAATCAGCGCGACGAGGAAGAGCGCGACTCCGAGGTCGCCGAGACTCGGGATGCCACTGAGTCCGATCGTGAGAAAGAAGCCCACGAGCATGATGTCCTTGAAGCCGAGCATCGACTTCGCCATCTCTTTTGCCTTCGGATGGCCGGCGACGAGCATCCCCATCACGAGCGCCCCGAGGTCGCCTTTCAAGTTGACCCCTTCGAACACGGTGTAGCCGCCAAACGCCATCAAAAAGGCCAGCAGGATCAGAAGCTCGCCGTGGCCGCTTCGCTCCATCAGCCGTTTGAAGAGCACTCGTGCTGGGATCAGTAGGAGC
>JABDJF010000418.1 GCA_013002645.1 Myxococcales bacterium | reverse complement strand
CTGCGCGCCCAGGATCTTGGCGATCTGCACTGCGAACACCCCGACACCACCGGACGCGCCGTTGATCAAGACGGCCTGGCCTGCCTGCAACTGCCCGTCGTCGCGCAGGGCCTGGAGCGCGGTTTGGGCGGCGAGCGGAACGGCGGCCGCCACCGCCAGCTCGATCGAGGCCGGCGCCTTGGCCAGCTGTTTGCAATCTACGGCGGCGTATTCCGCGTAGGCACGGCCCGCGAAGTCGTTGATCATTCCGTAGACCTGGTCGCCCTTCGCCAAATCGGCGCCAAGCCCGACCTCGACGACCTCCCCGGCGATGTCGTGACCGACGATCAGCGGGAACTTCTTGCCCGTCGCAATTTGGAACTTCCCCTTACGGACGATGACGTCTTTGGGATTCACCCCGATGAAGCGCGTCCGAACCAGAACTTGGCCGCGCGTTGGGACAGGACGAGGGACGGTCGCCAGGCGCAGAACGTCCGGCCCACCGTATCGGTCGATGAGCACCGCGCGCATGGTCGCGGTCCGATGCAGGTGCTTGCCGTACTGCGGCAGCGCACTCATTTCTTGGTGAACCGGTACAGTGAAAGGCCGGAGAGAACCTTGGGTTGAAAGAAGGTGCTCTTTTCGGGCATGACGACCTCCGGATCTTCGAGACCGGCGTCGGCCACCGCCATGAGCTCGTCGAGGCTCACCGGGTGCAGCGCGATCGCCATGTCGTAGTCGCCGCGGTCGACGGCGGCTTTCATTTCTTCGAGGGCAGACTCCGAGTAGTAGTCGAAGCGGGCGGGGTCGACGACCATGTCGTGGGTCAGCCCGAGCTTCGGGTAGAGCTCACGCTCGAGGATGGCGCAGTCGAGGCGCCCGACGACGTCGTTTGGAACCTCCTGCGCATCGAGCTCGAAGCATCCGTCCTTGGTGTAGATGCAGAAGCTGTGCTTTTTCGGAGTGCGGAATGAATCGACCCGCCGCAATGGCAGGTCGCCGGCAATCTCGGAGAAGGTACGAACGCCGTTGATGACTCGATTGTACGCTTGAATCACCGCTTCCTCGGTCACGTAGCAGAGGAAATGAGTCTGTTCGTTCAAGAGGCTCGCGTGGTACCGGTGGTGCCCATCGGCGATGTAAAAAGGCTCGGTACCGAGCGCCGCTTGGAGCACGCGCCCCGTCTCGCTCGCCTCAGCCACCCGCCAGACCTTGTTCTGAATGCCTTCGAGCTCGCTGAAACCTCCGAACCTGCTGGTGAAATCGTAGACTGGATCCGCTTCCCGTTTCGCCCGATCCAAGATCGAGGCGATCGGCGCCCGCGTCAGAACGAACACCGGCCCGATGTGCAGACCTGTGGCGCGTCGCATGGCGATGCGACCTTTGACCTTTTCGTCGAAGGTTTTCTCGTGACGAATGATCTGCTTCGCCTCGTATGGGGAAACCTCCGCCGCCGCAAAGACGCCGGTTCGCCGCCCCTCTGCCCAGGCTTGCTCGTACACGTAGTACGCCGGCTCGGCATCTTCGATGAGCGACCCGTCTGCGAGGAGGCGATCGCGCGCCGCTTCGGGTTCTGGCCCCAAGATGATGTGGTAGAGCGAGCTCGGCTCTCGCCCGAGCAGCTCTTCGAGTGCGGTGCCTGGCTTGATCACGTCGTAAGGCGGGGACGCGATTCGAGACACGCGGGTCGGGTCCGGGCGCAAGCCGGCGAGTCCGATCGTAGCGACCATGGTAGCTCCTTAGGGGCTTGCCGATCGCATATTGACCCTGGAAGTCAAGGGCTCCGGAAGCCTCGTTCCGTTTAGACGCGCGTCAACGTTCCACGGTCTCCGTCGAGCATGACCAAGTCGCCGGTTTGAATGCAGCTGGTTGCGACTCGAAGATTCACGACCGCGGGAAGGCCATATTCCCGCGCGACGACCGCGCCGTGCGATACCGCGCTTCCCACGTCGGTGGCGAGGCCGGCGATCAGGCTGAAGTACGGCGTCCAGCCCACGTCGGTGATGGGCGCGATCAAGATCTCGCCTGCCTCTAGCGCTGCTGCCTGTTCGAGGTTCTCGACGACGCGGGCACGCCCCGTGACCTTGCCACGGCTCACCGGTTTGCCAACGAGCGCCCCGTCGCCGCTCGCGATCGGCGTCGGCCCCAGCGGCTCGGGCCGATCGCGGAACACTTCTGGGAAGTGTAGCGGCATCTGGTAGTCGATGACCCTTCGCCTCGAGACCGCGATCTCGGCGAGTTGGTTCCTCCCAGCAAGCAGCTCGCCGATCTCCTGGTGGGTCAGGAAGAAGACCGCGTCCTGGTCGGGCAACCAACCTTCCTCGGTCATTTGCGAGCCCAGTGAACGGTACGCGTGCTTGAAGGCTGTCGTGACCGCAACCAGCGCGGATTTGGTGTGCTCGCGTGTTCGAATGGCGGCGTGCGCCAAGGGGAGCAGCCTCCGAAGGATCGGATGATCTAGGGCGGCAACCTGCAGCCGGGGCGCGGGTCGATGACGCGCGCCGAGCTCCAACCGCGCGCGCAGGCCGGACTGCAAAGAGGCGACCAGCGGGGCCGGATCGACGGCCCATTCTTTTTGACGCAGCTCGAGCTCCCGGACTGCGCGATGACCGTGTCGGTCGAGGTAGTGCGCGAACTCCCTGCTCGCCTCGCCCGCCTCGCTCGAACGAAGCCAGGCAAGCGCAGCCTCGGGATCGGCGGCAGCGAACGCCGTTTCGGAGCCCTCGTGCACGAGCAGCCGATCGATCACTCGCTCGACTCCTTCGGCGATGTCCGCGCTCTCGACGTTCTTCGCGCCTGCGAGCATGTCTGCGATTTCTGCGTGATGTTCCTGCGTCGGCGCTTCTCCCTTCGCGAGGATGCCGAGCAAGATGGGGCTCAGCGCCCCGGCCGATGAGGAAGAAAGCAGGTGCAGCTCGTAGGCTCGCCAGACCTGGGGCAGGTTCTCGTCGATCCCGCAAAAGAGGTCCCTTGCGGTGCCAAGCTCAGGCAGGTGCAAGCCCGCGAGTAGCGCATCGAGGTCGTTGCGATGCTTGGTCGCCGACACGAGGAGTGAGAAGTAGCGGGCGCCATTGAAAGCGCGGCGCCAGGACGGTTCGGGCTCCGGATCGGCAAGCTCTTCGATGTCTCTGCCGCAAAGCGCGATGCACATCTGACTCTTGCTCGACCCGGCTACGGCGGACGCGAGCTCGGACAAGTTCGACAGGTTCAGGAACAGGTGCCCGAAGTACATTCCGACGTAGCGAAGACCCTCGCTCTGCGGCACCTTGGCCCCCATTCGCCGGTAGGCCCACTGCATGCCGAGGTCGATGCCCCGCGCCGTCACCGAAAATGTCAGCGGGGTGACCGCCCCCGGCATCATCTCCCCGATGTTGCACCAGGTGTAGACGTCTTCCGGGTTTGGCTTGGTGTCGAGCTCGTTCGGGTCGGCCGGGAGCTGCGTGATGGGCCGGGCCTGGAGCCATCGAAGCGCGCCGGCCTGGTCGATCGCCCACTCCATGTCGAGGGGCGCGCCGTACCGCTCTTCCGCGCGGAGGGCCCCTTCGGTCAATCGCACGAGCTCCCCGTCGCTCAAGATCGGTTCGTCACCCTGAAGGTCGCGCGCGAGCACCGAGCCGTCTCTTGCCATCAGAAAATGGTCAGGCGTGGCCCGTCCGCTGACCAAGGTTTCGCCGAGTCCAGTTACCGCGTCGATGACCAGTTGGTCGCGTCGAGCATTCACAGGGTGTGCGGTGAA
>JABDJF010000371.1 GCA_013002645.1 Myxococcales bacterium | reverse complement strand
ATGCCGAGGTGGCAACGCTCGTCGAAAGCCTTCGCCTGCTCGTCACGGTCGTTCCAACCCTAGACGACATCTCAACCGCGATCGCAAACGCCGGGGTGACCCCTTCGCTAGGTCCGGTCGACTCGGCCGGCCTCCAGTTCTCGGTCGCGCGCCGCCAAGTTAGCGATGGCGACCTCTACTTCCTCTTCAACGAGAGCTACGAGTCACGGACCGACAACATCCGAATCGAAGCCGCGTTCACCGATGCGGTCTTGTTCGACCCCGAAACTGGCCAAGCTCTCGCGGCCGAAACGATCGGCGACACGGCGACCGTGACGCTGGCGGGCGCCCGTGGGGTCCTTCTATGGGTCGCTCGTGCGAAGTAGTCGCGCGCTTCGCAAAAGAAGATGGCATCGATGCGATTCTCTCGAGGCGCAACCCGCAACGGCTCTCTGACCAAGCGGAGCAATTCGACGGCTGAAGGTCTGGTGGGACGTACCCCGTTCGTTAACCAGCCGGCTCCAACAACACCTTGATCGACCCCGATCGCCGACGATTGGCGGACTCGGTGACGCGTCCAAGGCCTTCGCCGATCAGGAAGCTCGGAATGGTGATTTCAAACGTGACGGCGCGCATTTTGACCTAATCTCTGGTTTCCCGGTCGTCAGCGGTGATCGCGTCATCGGTGCCTCCTCCGCTCGGCTGCTCTTTCTTGCTGCAGCCCATCGCGACGAGCCCGAGTACCGCGATCGCAATGATGGCTCTGTTCTCGTTGTTCATGGCGGGTCCAATCAGTTGCTGAGGTCGAGCTCCGGATAGTGTCGAAAGATGCCGTGCTCGTTGAATGCAAGACGTCGGTCGGATGCGAGGTACGCAGCGATTCGCGGGCGTTGTGCGACGCGGTTTCGATGGTCGAGCAACAACGGAGTCGACCCAGCAACGTGGGCAAATCCTTTGGGAAACGCGTAGGCGAGCCCCTCCACGAGCTGAAAGAGCGACAAATCCGGGTAGGTCAATCCATCGCCCATCAGCCACTCCCCGCCGCTTCGTTCGAGCACGCGCTCGAAGTAAGGGAGAAAACGCGGGAGGCGCTGGTCCAAAAAGCTCTTCGACGCTTCGCGTGCCGCATCTTTCTGGTCTTCGTAGTAGAGGGCCGCGTTGATGGGATGATGGGTGTTGTGCGCTTCGTCGCTGACGTCGGCAATCGTCAACTGCAGCTGTAGGGCCTGCATTCGCCTGCCAGAATCATCCGGCGCCAAGCCATGCCTTTCGCCGAGATACGCGCAGATGGCCGCAGACTGCGCGAGGACCAAATCGCCGTGCACGAGAATGGGCGGCGCGTAAGCAGGTTGACCCGGTCGCAGACCCTGCACGAACTCCAAGAGCGGCTTGAACCCGCCACCCTCGTCTTCGGGCAAGCGGGCGACATCCACGTAGTGGGCACCAGTCTCTTCGAGCACCAGTCGAACGAACTCTCCTCGACCCGGACGGATCGGCCAATAGTAAAGCTCGTACGGTTCGGTCATGTCCTACTCTTCGATGCGCACCGCCAGCTTGCCACGCACGCGGCCCGAATCGAGCGCAGAGAGAGCGGTGTGGATGTCGGACAGGGGGAAGATCTCTTCCACCGAGGTATTCAGCGCGCCGGAAACGACCCAGGAGGCGAGTTGGTCGAGGTCTGCCGCGCGTGACCGCACGGTGACGAACCCGCAGCGCTTGCTCGAGAACAAGCTCAACACCATGGCCCCGAAGACAGAGGCAGACGGCAGGAGCGTGACGTACGCGCCGCCGCGGTTGAGAAGACGCTTCGCTTCTCCGAACGATGACATCGAAGCCGCGTCGAAAAAGACGTCGAAGGTTTCGTTCAAGGACGACAGCGGAGTCTCGCGGTAGTCGATCACTCGCTCGACGCCGAGGCTGTGCACGAAGCTCGCCTTGGCCGCGCTTGCAGATCCGGTCACGTCCGCGCCGAGCGCCGCGGCGATCTGAACCGCATAGCTTCCGACGCCTCCGGACGCGCCATTCACGAAGACGCGCTGTCCCGACTTCAGACGCCCCCGGTCTCGAAGCCCTTGAAGCGCCGTGCAGCCAACCGTGGCGGCCGCCGCCGCGTCCTCGTGGCGAACGCCGGGCGGCTTGATCCCTACCGCATCTGGTTTCACCGCGACGAGCTCGGCAAAGCTCCCCTGCTTGGACGATGGCGAGTACGCGAGATGGCCGAACACCTCATCGCCAACTGCGCGCCCCTGGACGTTCGCGCCAACTTGCTCGACGACCCCGCTGAAGTCGAACCCGATGGCCGTGGGAAAATTCTTGGCGTGAAGAAAACCGCCTCCGTCTTTCCCAGAAATGACTTTGAGGTCCGCGGGATTGACCGACGCCGCACACACGCGAACCAGGATCGTACGGTCCGCGACTTTGGGCGGCTCGATCTCGCCAATCCGCAAGCTTTCGATGGCCCCGTACCCGTCGAGAATTGCCGCGCGCATCCGACCTTCCTTTGGCTCGAAGGTCCATGTGTATCACAGCGCCGCCCTAAGCTCACCCCGCTCCGCGATCAGCGAGGTCGCAGGCGCGTTTCGCAGGTTAAGCGTACTTCTTCCCGTGTGCGTTCAAGGTGCGGTTTGCCTTGTTCAGCGCAACGAGGATGCGGTCGTGAATCGAGGCGCCACGGTTCTTCGCGGCCGTCAGCGCCGCGGTGTGTGCGGCACACAGGTTCGTGGCGTCACGCCAGCGCTCAGCGAGCCCTTCGGCCCACTGCCGGAACTCCAATGCGGCACCGGCTCGTTTCTCCAAAGCCTTTCCGAGGGTCGGATGAAAGGTCATCGAATCGGTCCGTCCAAGCACTCGGGCCGCCTTCGGAAACCGGATGTACATGAGCGTGTCGTCTACGTGAATCGACTTCGACGCGCGGTGCCGGACGAGCACCGACGAGAAATGTACGTTTTCGTTCGAAGAAATGAAGTCGACGCCACGCGGCACCGAGAAGTCGAGGTCGTCCGCAAACATCATATGCAGAACGCTGTCTTCGGTTCGCTCTGCTTCCCACGGAAGCTCTGGGAACCGAGAAAGGTGACGCGCAGTGCCGTAGAGCCGCGCACCCGGAAAGCGCGCATGCATCTTTCGCGCATAGACCGTGTGAAATGGATGTACGTTCAAGATCGCCTCGACGTCGTTGCCGCCGTTGGTCAGCTCCAGAACCTGACGCTCAACGTCCCCGCTCAGCGCATAGGAATCGAGGAACACGAACTTCCCGTTGCTCCGCCGGATGAGGGACGCCTGTGTGCCGATCTCGATGATTCCACCGATCTTGAATGATCCACGGATGTTCCAGAAACCGTCCGCAACTTCGATGATGTGTGGCTGCATGCTTGCCGGTCCGTCCTGGGTGCAAGCGTACCAGGTTCGAGCGAGGGACGTCGACTCACGAGTCCCGTGGCGGCAAGCCATGGACCAGTGTGAGGAACTCCATGTTGGTGCCTGCGCGCCGGTGCTCCGACAGTGCCTGATAGTCAGGGTCCGCCCACCAGGCGCGCGCGTGCGCCTCCGACGGGAACTTGAAGATCACGATGCGGCCGGGAGGGGGGGACGAACCCTCGAGCGTGTCGCTCCGGTCATCGAACGTGAAGAACTCGCCGCCGTGGCGCTGCAAGATCGGAAAGAAACCCTTTTCGTACTTCCTGTAGGTTTCCGGATCGTGGACGACGAAATTGGCGATCATGAAGCAGGGCACATCGGGCACGGCTCACCTCCTCTTCTCGGGCAAGTCATGCGAGACGAATCCGCGTCTGTCAAAGCCGTTCCCAACCGGATCGAGTCGACGGGCGCTGCTGTCAGTAGTCGAGCTGGAATGAGTGGCTGCTGTGTCGCTTGCGCCTGCTCGCGGCTTGGGAATCCGCCCAGTCGAGCACTTCGCGTTTACTCGGGTCGATCGCCAGGACCAAGCGCGCTGTTGCGCAGGCGCGCGCATCGAAGCCCTTCTCGGAATACAAGTGGACGGCGCGCTCGTAGGCAATCACCGCGTCGGCGTCACGTCGGATTCGACGCAAGAGGTCGCCCTTACGGTGTGCCCAGCGGGGGTCATCCGGCTTGCGCTTCTCAATCAGCTCGTAGACGTCGATCGCTTGGTCGAATCGCTCTGCTTTGAGCGCCTTGCTCAGCTCAGCAAGTAGATCGGTGGTCTTGCTCTCGTTTCGACGCAGCCGCTTGTCCGGGACTAGCTGCTGCAGCACGTGAGATGGAATGCGCATCGGACTGCTGAGTTAACGCCCATTGGAAGGTCCTGTCCATAAGTAATTCTTAACTCATTTCCGGTGCGCAGACTTTGCAGCCCCGCGCCGAACTGAACGGACTTCCATCGCTTGCTGAACAAACCTTCAAACTGGACGCAGTTCCATCCCGAAAGGGGGAATTGTGGCGCCTATGCGCGCCTGCGCGTTGGAGCCGGCGACCCCCCGAGATCGTCGTACTCGTCGTCCTCGCTACGAAACACGCGCAACCGTTGAACGACGTTCGACACGGGCGGGATGCGCTCGGCCAGGCCGATCAGTCGCTGAACCGTTCCGTTGCCACTCCGGACACCCTTCGCCTCGACTGGCATGTCGGCGATGCGCGCACTGACCTCGGCGCGCGTCCGGGTAAGCCGCTCCGGGTCGGCGCTGAGCTCGGCGGCGAGCCGACGCTTTTCCGCGAAGCCTTTCTCGCTGAGGACTTTGCCGAACGAGCGCAGGCCGGCGATCTGGAAGTCGTGCTTCTTGAACAGCCGGTAAATCTCTTTGACCCGATCGACGTCGATTTCGCGGCCCAGAGTATAGCTCTCGAACTGCCCCTCCATCGCGAGCAGCGCGGTCTCGGCCAGGCAGGCGTACGCCGTTCCCTTGGGTAGGCCGATGTCATAGCCGATGTCGATGTCGCCCGGGATCAGCACCTCGCCGCTCTCGATGACCGCCACATCCGGACGCAACGCCGCTTCCTTCGCACCGATGTCCGGCGGCCGGGCGACGTCGCAGATCACGGCTCCTGGCTTGCAGGTGCTGATGTCGAGAATGCGTTGGCCGAAGGCAGAAGTCGCCG
Organism: Myxococcales bacterium; assembly: GCA_013002645.1. Taxonomy (GTDB): domain Bacteria; phylum Myxococcota_A; class Polyangia; order Polyangiales; family Houyiibacteriaceae; genus SG8-38. The sequence goes on along the minus strand of JABDJF010000371.1, from coordinate 658 downwards.
TGACGACGAGGTCGCAGTCTTTGGCGAGGTCGCCAGGGCGCAGCGCAATCGTCACCCGAGTGCCGGGCGTCTCATTCTCCATCGTGCGCTTCAAGTCGATGAGCTTTTCGGGTTCGATCGACACCAAGACCACGTCGTGAATGGCCTGCGCCAGGAGCCGCGAGCACACCGCGCCAATCGATCCGGTCGCGCCGATGATCATCGCTCGGCCTTTGGTGAGATCGGTCGCTCCCATGTTGACCACGGCCTGCTTTGCAGCTTCGAGCGTGGCCGCAACCGTCAGGCTGTTCCCGCTGGTGATCGCGATGGATGCCTCGTGCGCGACGGTCTTACCCGCGTCACCGACGACGCTCGTGAATGCCCCGAGCCCCATGAGTCGGCACCCATGGCGCTCGGCCATCCTCGCCGCATCGTTGAGGCGGTTGTACGTGAACCGTGGGCTGTGTCGCATCATTTGGCGCGGGGTGGACCCGAGCGCGAAGAGATGGCCCTCGATACGCTGCCCAGTCGTCGGCGAGCGGCCGCCGGCGATTCGCCCGACGTACATCGGTCGGAGGTAGGCGGCGGTCTCCTCGACGATGCGATCGGGGAGCAACTTGGTCCACTTGAAGTCGGGATGTTTGTGCACAAAGCCGATGTCGAGCGGGTGAATCACGAA
>JABDJF010000343.1 GCA_013002645.1 Myxococcales bacterium | reverse complement strand
TCGCTCTGCCTTGCCGGCGCACTTGCGCCGGGCTTCGCCGTTTCGGCTCGCGCTGCCGCCTGCCGTCTTATGGGATGGGTTTCGGGGCCGTCCTCTTACACCACTGGATAGGAATGGAGGGGCGCGCTTTTTTCCGCGCCCCGCGCCTACCTGCCGATTTTTCCCTTCAGCACCGCATACCCCCGCTGCCCCTGGGAATCGTCGGCGAAGATGCTCAGCACCTGATCGGTCGGCGCCGGCGCCTCCGGACGACGGTCGACTTGCTTCGGCACCCCCGGCACGCCGTTCGGCTGAGCGCGAAGATGCCCCTCGAGCTCTTCCTCCCGGAGCGGCGCCGGGTCGTCCGCGCCACGAGGTTGTTCGGCTACGAGGTCGGGGGAAATTCCCTCTGCCTGAATCGAGCTGCCCGACGGGGCATAGTATCGGTACGTGGTCAATTTGAGCGCGCTTCCGCCCGGTAGCTCGAAGACGTTCTGCACGCTGCCCTTGCCGAACGATCGTACGCCGACGAGGACGGCTCGCTTGTGGTCGCGCAGCGCTCCGGCGACGATCTCCGACGCGCTCGCCGTGTTCTCGTTAATCAAGACCACGATGGGCCATTTCGGACGGGTGCCGGCGCGACGCGCGGAGTATTGACTAATCATCTCACCGCCCCGTCCACGCGTGCTCACGATGACTCCCGCCGAGAGGAACTCGTCACTCACGCCGACCGCCTCGTGAAGCAAGCCGCCGCCGTTGTCCCTGAGGTCGAGCAAGAGCCCCCGGAGGCCACCTCGCTTGCGAAGCTCCATCACCGCCTCGTCGAGCGCATCGCTGAGCTGACGCGTCGCGCCTTCCTGAAATGCCTTAATGCGAACGTAAACCAGTCCATCGTCCAGCACCTGCATGTCGATGGGATCGATTTCGATGAACGCTCGCGTGAGAGTGCGCTCCATCGCGACTTCTCGCCCCTTGCGCCGAATGCTCACCGTCACGGCCGTCCCTGGCTCCCCTCGGATCCGGCGAACCGCGTCGTACAGCCGGACGTCGCGAGCGTCCTCGCCTTCGATGCTGAGGAATCGGTCGCCGGGCTGGAGCCCCGCTTTCGCCGCGGGGCCTCCGTCGAACACCGAGAGAATCGTCAGCCAGCCGTCACGCGTTGAAACCTCGACGCCAACGCCTGCGAATCGCCCTTCGGCGTCGCTCCTGAGGATCTGGTACTCCTCGGGGTCCAAAAAGACGCTGTGCGGATCCAGCGAGTCGGCGAGCCCCTGGATCGCCCCATAGACCAGGGTTTTTTGATCGACTGGCTCCACGTAGCTCACTTCGATGTACGCCAGGGCGCGCGCGAAAATCGACAGCGGCTCGAATGGACTGCGCCGCGCCGGCGCCTCCGATGCCATCACTGCGACGAGCGCCAAAGCCAACATGGAAACGAAGAACAGGCGGAGCGTTTTGCGGCCGGTTTTGTGACGGAACATGGACTTCAGACCTTTATCATTGACACTGCTTCTATCCCTGGGTAGGACCACCAGATACTTGAATGGGCCTCGTGCGCCAAATCGTACGCTGTCCGCATGGAGGATTCCTCACGATGTCTACGACCGATAAGCGCAAGCAAAGCCTCTACTTTCCAGAGTCGATGCTACACGACATCAAGCACGAATCGGCAAGGTTGGATCGCTCGCTCTCCTGGATCGTCCAACGCTGCGTGAAGATCGCTCTCCCCGAGATCCGCAAGTTGCCCTCCGAGAACGACATCCCGGACAGCCCGGACGACAGCGCCAAGAAGTAAGCTCCAAGAGCGTGGAGTACGACCGCGAAGGCTTTGTCGAAGCAGCGGACGGCACCCGCCTTTTCTACGAGGTGCTCGGTACGGGCGACCCTGCGGTCATCCTGACCGATGGAATCGGCTGCGACGGGTTTGCGTGGCGATATCTCGCGCCGGGACTCGCCAAGCACCACCGCGTGATCCACTGGCATTTTCGCGGCCACGGACGCAGTGGACCTCCGCGGGACCCGGAGCGCGTGGCGATCGAGGATCTCGCTGAGGATTTGAAGCGGATCGGCGACCGGCTCGACGTCGAGCGCCCCGTCATCATTGCCCACTCAATGGGCGTTCAGGTCGCTCTCGAGTACTACCGGCAAAACCCCGAGGGCGTCGCCGCGCTGGTTCTGATGTGTGGGACCTTTGGCCGCATCACGACGACGTTTCACGGCACCGACCTCTTAGACCAGCTGTTGCCGGGGCTCTTACGAGGAATGCGAATGTTCCCTGGGGTGGCTCGTGCGGTTTGGGGGCGCGTGCCTGCAGCGATGGCGTTTCGCGTCGCATGCGCGGGTCGTGAGCTCGACGGCGAGCGCATCCAAGAAGAAGACTTCCAACGCTATTGGGAGCACGCCGCCCTGATGAACCCCGAAGTGTTCCTGCCCATGCTACAGCACGCTGGGCAGCACGACGCGCGTGGCTTCCTGGCCGATGTCGATGTTCCAACCCTCGTCGTAGCCGCCGAGCACGACACGTTCACGCCGATGCCGCTCGCGGAGGAAATGGCCAGCGCAATCCCCAACGCCCTGCTCGAAGTGATCGAAGGGGCCAGTCACGCTGCGCCAGTCGAGCAGCCCGATCTGCTCGCAGAACACATCGAGGACTTCTTGTCTTCGCGGCTCGGCCTCAGCCGCCGTCGGCCTTAGTACTCGGCGCGGAACAGCTGCTGGCCCATCAGGACGAAGGTGCCCTGCGGGACGTACGACTCGTTCGAGACTCGAACGAACGTACCGTTTGAGCTGCCGATGTCCGTGAGAAACACGTGCCCAACCTCGGAATGAACGCGACAGTGGAGCCCCGAAACGTACCCGTCCTCTGGAAAGACCACATCGCCGCGCTCACGGCCGAAATGAATGCCTTGGGGCGGAATAGGATAGCTGTTGCCCGTGGTTTCCCGGCCGACGAGCAATGAGACCCGGCCCAGGTAGCCGCGGTGGGGACTGCCCATGTGCTGCGTACCGTCTGCCGCCGGTTCGGGCGCGGTAGGCGCATCGAACCTCAGGATTTCCTGCCCGACGCGAAAGATGCTTCCGTCGAAGAGCTCGATCGGGACGTCGGCCTCGATCCGAATGTACACGCCGTTGAGGCTTTGCATGTCTTTGACGACGAGCTGATCGCCCTCGAAGCGGAACTCGGCGTGCTCAGGCGAGAGGTATGCATCGTTGGCAAAGATCCCACCGCTGCTCCGCCCAATGAGAGTTGGACCGGCAGCCAGAGGAAACATCTCGCCTTCCGAGCCGTCGGGTTGAATCAGGATGAGCCGAGCACGGGTAGTCGCCCGCTTCGGCGCCTCGGCAACGGCCGGCGCCGACGTGCGTTCCGCCGGCACGTCGTCCGGCGCCTCACCGCCCGCCTCGCCGACCAAGTCGTGTCCGCACACGTGACAAAACCGGAAGTTTTCGGGAACGCCCGCTCCGCAATGGGGACACGGCGACGTATCATCTGCCAACGGCGCCAGCTCCGCGGGTAGCGAGTCCGACTTCGCCTCCTGGATCGGCACGGGCCGGCCGGCCTGCATCGGGGATGACTCCAACGCCATCTCGGGCTCCGCCGCCAGCGCTTCGGCCTGCGCGGACCGCGCCCGCGGCGCATTGGAAGAACGGCCGGATCCGGTCGAGCCGCGCGGCGGGGCATCGGTCGACGACGAGGGCTTGCCGGAAAGACGGGGAAGCTCTGCCCCGCATCCCAGACAAAACTTGTAGTGATCCTGGTTGTCCTTGCTACATCGGGAACAGACGATCACGCCGTCACCTCCACTCGGAGCAGGTTCCTACCCAAGAACAGGTAGTCCCCATGGCTCAGCTCCCGTTCGCCCCGAATGCGAACGTAAGTCCCATTCTGGGAGTTTTCGTCGACGAGCTCTAGGGATTCCCCAGACATCTCGACTCGGGCGTGCCGGGGCGACAAATAGATGTCGTCGGGAAAGTTGATGTCGCACTCTTCGCGACCGATCTGAACCGTGTGCTCGTGAGCGCAGCAGACGATCCCGTCCATGCCCCCTTCGAGAACCTGAGTGACACGAAAAGCGCTCGGCCGCTTGGGCGACGAATAGAAATACGTCTGGTCGGCTTCGGGCCCCGAGGTGTCTCTCGGTGTCGCATCCACACGGAACAGTTGCTGACCGCAGAGAAAGTGGTCGCCGACCTTGACCGGGGCAGCTCCTCGGATTCGAATGTAGACGCCGTTCAAGCTGCCCTCGTCGCGAACGACGAGCTTCTCGCCTCGGTAGAGAAAGTTCGCGTGCCGCGGACTGAGCCAGGTGTCGCTGGGGAATGGGATCTGATCGGCCTCCCGGCCCGCGATGTGTTCCGTCGCCTGCAACAGGTAGCTCAGGCCTTCGCCCATCGCCTCGTCGCCGCGAACGACGATGAGGCGCGCCTTCCCCGGCATCTGC
>JABDJF010000313.1 GCA_013002645.1 Myxococcales bacterium | reverse complement strand
GTGCTGCGCATCGCCCTCGATCACGCTGCGGGCGCCCAGCATGGTGTCCTCACTGTTCACCCCGGCCCAGACTTCAGCAAAACCGAACTGACGCTCTTGAATGGCATGGGTGAACTCGTGCGCCAAGAGCGCCTGGGCGTTCACTTCCTCGTAGTCGCGATCGACCACGGTGATCCTGTCGTTGCCGGAGCTGTAATAGGCCGCGATCTGGTTGATTCGAAACTCCGTCTGCGTCGCGGCGAGGCTCTCCGACGCTTCCGGAATGAACCCGATCAGGCGAAGCCCGCGCGTCGACGCGTCCTCCCCCGTGAGCTCCTGCAAGTCGATGCTGCTGCGGATCTCGTCCGCGTGCTGGTCCACCGAAATCGTCCGAAGGTTCGGAGGCGGAAAGCCGGTCGCTTCGAGCTTGGCCGCAACCGAGTTGTAAATCGCAAGCTGGCAGTTCCCGTCGGCAATGTTGCAATAGAGCTCGTACGGAAGGTCGGTCCGCGGGGGCGGGGTTGCATCGTCGCCGCAGCCCAGCGCTCCAGGGAGTAAGGCCAGCATGACGAGAAGACGCAGCCGCGCCGCTCCACCCCAAGAGAAGCAAGCGTTCATGGATTCCATTATGGGGCGGCCGAGCTAGAACACAAAATCGCCCGAACCGACAGGGAATTCGAGCTCTGTTTCACCGGTCAGGGTTTCCCCTACGTCCAAGATCAGCAAGTCGAACGCTCTGGTCACGCTCGAAATCACGTCCCCCTCGAAGACGTCCTCCCAGGTCACGTTGAGAAAGTAGAGACCGGAAAACCGGGGAGTGCCGCTGAAGACGCCATCGCTGTTGAACGACAGGCCCGGGGGCAGCTCCCCGCTCACCCACCAGTGCCCACCCCAGCATTCGGCCTCCAAAGCGAAGTAATAGGGCTCTCCGACCCGGCCTGGTGGAAGGCTGTCGGTCAGGATGGTGGGAGGACAGCAGCTCCCGAGCATGAAAAACAAGAGCACGAATGCCGGCGCGTACGCTCGGCGCATAAGCAAAGTTCGATCAGGCATGACGCCTCCATGGCTAAGGTAAGTGACTCATCGACTCGCTCGCACACCGGTCAAGCCGAGTGCGCGGGCGAAAACATCGTCGCTGTCCGTTGTAGCGCGATCATGCGCTGGTCGGAAGGCGTCTCGAGCTGGCCCAGGCCGTAGCGCTTGCCGAGCTTGGCGTATTTGGGCTCAGCAAGGCCGTGGTAGGGCAGCAACTCGTACGCAGAAGCCCCACCCGCCTCGTGAACGAAGCCGGCGATCGCCCCGATCTCTGCTTCTGAGTCATTGAACCCTGGTATGACCGGGGTGCGGACGACGACATCGTTTTCCGGAAACTCGGCGCGCAGCCTCCGGAAATTCTCGAGGATTTTTCGGTTCGAAACGCCGGTCAGCCGTTCGTGCTTCTGCGGATCGATACACTTGAGGTCGAAAAAGATGCGATCGGCCAGGGGCGCGACGTCGAGCAAGGTCTTCCAGTTGCAGAGCCCCGACGTTTCGATGGCGGTGTCGATGCCACGGCTTCGCGCAGCCGTCAGAAGCGAACGCACAAACACGCCCTGTGCCAGCGGCTCGCCGCCGCTGAGCGTGAGGCCGCCCCCCGACCTCGCGTAGAACGCGTCGTCTTCTTCGACGATTCGAATCACTTCATCCACGCCGACCCATTGCCCGCTGACCTCCAAGGCCTTCGGCGGGCAGACGTAGGCACAGTCACCGCAGCCATCGCAGCTAACCCGATCGATCTGGAGCGCGCCGTTCTCATCACGGCCGATCGCCTTCTCCAGGCAGACGACGACGCACCGATCGCAGTCCTCGACGCCCATGCAGCGGTCCGCGCTGAGGGTCAGCTCTTGAGAAGCAGACTGGCCCTCGGGGTTGGAGCACCAGATGCAAGCGAGCGGACAGCCTTTGAGAAAAACGATCGTTCGAATGCCGGGGCCGTCGTGCAGCGAAAACTTCTGGATGTTGAAGACCAGCCCTTTGGGTTCGCGATTGCGTTGTTCGTTCGGCGTCATGGTGGGCCCGCTAGAATTGATGCTCCGTTCTCCGAATGATCTCGTTTTGAAGAGCCGGCGTCAGGTCGACGAAGTAGGCGCTGTAGCCCGCCACCCGGACCAGCAGGTTCCGGTACCTCTCGGGATCGGCCTGCGCAGCTAGCAAGGTGTCCCGGTTGATGATGTTGAACTGAATGTGCCACATCTTCATGTCGCAAGCGGTGCGGATCAGGGCCATCAGCTTCCGGGTCCCCGCCTCTCCCACCAACGATGCCGGCGAGAGCTTCATGTTGAGAAGCCGCGCGGCGCGCTCCTTGTACTGTGCGCATTTGGTGCTGCTGATCGACATGAGCGTTGCGGTCGGCCCTTTCACATCGACGCCCTGCGAAGGGCTGATGCTCTCCGAAAGCGGCTGCCGAGCCTTGCGCCCGTCCGGCGTTGCCCCAACCACCGCGCCGAGCGGAATGTGCGACGTGACCGACACATAGCGGAGATCGAGCTCACCACCGAAAGCCGTCCGGTGATGCCGGGCCAGATTGGCGAAGGTGGCCTCGATGTCACGCCCGATTTGATCGACCGCCGCGTCGTTGTTGCCGTACTTGGGCGCGTGGAGGCACAGCTGTCGAATCGCCTCCTGCCCTTCGAAATCCTTTTCGAGCGCGTCGAGCAGATCGCTCATCGTGAGCTTGCCTTCTTCGAAGACGAGTGTGCGAATCGCCGCCAGCGAATCGATGACGGTGCCGAAGCCCATCACGTCGAAGAAGCCGAGATAGAGTGCGCCCTCGATGGGCCCCGAGTGAATGTCCTTACAGCTCGCCATGCAGAGGTCGTGCAACATCGAAAACATCGGCGAGGCGATGTGCTGTGACTTGAGCGTGTCCGACACGTACTGTTGAATGAACGTGTGCTGCACGACGTTCTCGACTTGAAGGACGAAGGCATCCCAAAGCTCGTCGAACCGCGTGAACGTCCTCGGATCCCCGGTGCCGACCCCGACCAAGCCATCGCCGTAGCAAGCCAGGCGCCCGTCGCGGAGCGTCATTTCGAGGATCGCGCCGAGGTTGATCCAGGCGCAGCCCGTCGCCACGCCTTCGCGGTTGAGCATCTTCGTCTCGGAGCAGCCGGTGACGCAGTAGT
>JABDJF010000309.1 GCA_013002645.1 Myxococcales bacterium | reverse complement strand
CAATGGAGTCAGCACGAGTCGTGCCATTGCGAAACGCCTGCAATTCGTCGCGCGCGGCCCAATCGGAGTTTGGGAAATGACGTCGACCGTCGTCGAAAAGCGACGTCGCTCGTCCGACCGACTCGCTCGCTCTGATCTATCTGTTTGTTACTCCAGACAGCCCGCAGATGTGGTCGTCCGAAAGTCGTCGAGCCAAACCACGTTTGGGGGGTCAAAAGTCTGAACGGGCAGTGGGCCGGGCCTCACCTCCACCCGAAACCTGAGCCACCGCCCGGACCAGCCGCTAGGCAGGCAGTACTCGTTTCTCTGCCAATCGACGCCAGCCGCGAGGTAGTCGGCGGGCGTGAAGGAAGAGTTGCGGCTGACCAGGCCCGCAACCTGTACGACGGGATTCGCCGGGAGCCTCGAATAGAAAGACAAAACTGGGAAGAGTCCCTCCTCGGCTTCAGGGACCCAAACCCAATTGTGGAACTGAATGTTGGCGCTGCTACTCGCGTAGCTGAGTGCAATCGCGCCACCGCCGGAGGGGCTGCCACTCGGAGCCGCGTCGCGAATCTCCACGGGCACTTCTACGTTGGTTCCGCCGTAGATGTATCCGGGCCATCGGTTCGGCGCAGAGTCGAAGTTGGGATCGAGAATGTCGTTCGAAACTGGGCAGTTAGGGTCGGCGGATACGACCTGGACGTCGTCGACGACAAACTCGCCCGCGCTGACCGCGCCCAGCGGGATGAACCAGAGCTCGACGACGCTACCGTAGGTCCACGGGGGAAGGCAGTAGATGTTGATGTGTTCCTCGCCGTCTCCCGTGAGGATCTCGAGCGGGTTCACGGCGAAGTTGTCGCGAGGGGTTCCGAACGCCGGAAATACCTCCATACCCTCACCCTTCCACCAGAACCGAAATCCGGGACCGAAGCTCTCCGATGACGGCAGCGGAACGGAGAGTTGAGTGCCCATCGAGACCAGGTTTCCACCCCCGTCTTGGTACATGCGGGCGCCATCTGTTGCGTCGCGACCGACACCTGGCTCTAGTCCCACCGTCGCAATGCCGTTGATCGGGTTGACGCCCACGTCGTCGAGCCACCAGCCTCCTTCTTCGAGAATCGCCTCGCCGTTCAATGCGGAACCTGGTTCAGGGCATTCGCCGACTTCCGCGCGCAGAATGCTGAAGCGGTCGATCTCAATCAGGCCTCGAGTTTCGGACGCACACTTGCTGTCCCGCTCGGACGCACCGATCCGGAGCTCCACCGGACCTCCGTAGGCTGCTTCGCCGAGGCAGAAACGCTGGGTGACGAATCTCGGTCCGGCCGACGCGACGGTTCTCACCGACCGATTGGCATATACGTCGATGCCAAAGACGTCTTCACTGCGGTGCCTCATTTCGAAGACGAAGGGTTCCGCGACCTCCCTGGCTGGCATTTCAACGACTTGGCTCACCATTCCACCATTGCAGACTGCTGTCTCGTCGAGCCATACGAGATCGAGGCCCGTGCCCTCCGTTGACGACAGGATTCTCACGCCCGAATCCTCATCTGACCAGGTGTCGGGGGTTGCGAATTCTGGGTCATCCGGCACTGTGCCCCACCTGCATGGGTCACCTTGGTATCCGGGTGCGCACGCACAGTCTAGGCCGGTAGCGGTGATTTCGCAGAACTGGTGAGTGTCGCAATCGAGGGGGCATGCATTGCCGTCGCCCGACCGACCTTCGGGCGCACAACTCACGATGACAGCACTGAAAGTGAAGACAAACGCAGCCCGCACATCGTGACTGTCTCTCAAGTTCAGCGAATTCTCAAGGATGGCCTCTCCTAGATTGACATGGACGACGGTACTCGTGGCGCCGTATCCTCAACCCGATGCTCAGGGGACCAATCGTTCCGCTCGTAGCCTTCGCTGCCCTCGTTTTCGTCGGGTGGCTTGCTTGGAGACAAGGACGCTCCTCCGAGGAAGCCGCTCAGCGCGACGCCGCCTACCTGCGCGATTTCTGGGAGGAACCTGCTGACGGCGCACCCGAGATCGAGCCGGTTTCCCACAAACCCAATCCAAGGGTGCGGGCGTTCTACCAAGCGATCAACCAAGCGGGGGCACGAGTCTATCTCGTTGCGAAGCCCAAAAAGGATACGCGCACGATCCATGTTCGCATGCGCATTCCGGAGGATGCGATCGAGACGGTTGGCAACAGCCAGGTGGCAGATCTTGACCTCGGTGGCCTCCCAATTCGCGTTGCTCAGCCCTTGACCCCGACGGCAACGACGTCCGATACGACTCCCGACGGGCGACGCGTGGTGAAGGTTCCGTATGCTCCCGGGCGTGACCTGTCCTCCGTGTTTCTCGTAAAGACTTACACGCAGAAGCGTCAAATGGAGCAAGCGGAGCGCCCTGTGCTCGACGCGGTGTCATCATGGGAGGTCAAGGACGAGTTCCCCGAGCTGATTTCAGTCGAGAAGTTCGAAGTCCCCGTCGACAACTGTGACACCGCTGCGATCGAAGAGGTCGGAGACGAGGTCGTCGACACGTCGGTAGCGTTTCACCCGATCGACGGCTGTTCCGAAAAGCAGTGCAGGGAGATTTTCGTCGCATGGCTTCGGGCTCACCACGATGTGCAAATCATTCTGAAGATGCTCGACCACATTGAGGCACAAGATACGGACGATGAACGCGCCGTGTATTGGCGCGAGCCGTGGGCAGATCAAGCTGGCAACCAGCTCGCAGACAGCTCCTTCGAATACTACTTCGGGGAGTTCGACTTGGATCGATTCAAGATCATTCGAGATGCATACGAACGCCTACGCACGGTCATGACCGACCCTGGGCAGCTCGAGTTCGAATGCGCAGAAGGTACGTCGCCGGATTGTACCAACGGGACCAACGTCGCCGCCTTCCATAAACGGCTCTTCGTCGGGGGCCCGGCGGGGCACGTTGGGTTTTGTCCTCCCTTCTTTTCCCATCCCGACGACGAGCCTTTTGTCGTGGAGCGAAAGCCAATCGAACGGGTGAGGCTCTCGGTCCACGAAGCCCTACACTTCACGAAAGTGTGGTGGGTGAATGGGCAAATGAGATGGATTGACGACGAGCACAAGCACAAGCACGGAGAGAATTGTGACCAAGTCGCGCTGAACGTCGACGACCGGAATTGGTGCAAGGTACTGCACCTTGCCGTCTACCCGGGCAGCTTCCCAGATGGTGAGGAGTATTGCGTAGGCCAGCTCTCACAGGGCTGCAGTTGTGGTGACAGCAGCGTGGGTAACGACGACTGCGGGCACCATGACACAGCGACCATCAACAATGACACGTACGGCTTCGCCACTGCCGAAATCGGAGCAGGACTCCGACGAGAAGGCGCGCATCACTGGCCGTCTGTGCAGTACTCATCATCCAGCAATGACGATTGTTTGGGCGTGGTGACCAACCCCCTCCCCCCAATCGATACGTGTTTCTATTCGGCTGGATCTCTCGAGTGCGCGGATGCGACGATCGCCGTCAGCAGCATCGGAGACATGGACTTCGATTGCCCTCTCTGACCGACGAGTTGTCGCACAGGCCGGAACATTTACGTATGGACAACATCAATAGATAGGTGTTTCTCTTTGGACCAGCGGCGCCGATAGCGTGCCCGTCGAAAGGTGGAAACGATGAAATCACCGATGTTGCGCTTTCTCTTCGTCGCCACGCTACTCTTCCTGCTCGGTGTCGTGGCTTGCAAGAAGCACGCGCAAGATATTTGCCTCGGTGTCCCACAGGGACAAGACTGCTCGGTTGATCGGGGTTGTGATCCGCCAGACCCCGGCCACTGCGAGCCGATGGGCCAAAACAACATCATGACCTGTATTCCGTACTAGGACCCATTGAGTCACTCCAGAGATCACGTCGGACCGCGGGCCGCGCGATAGGGTGATCGCGTGTTGGCGCCCCGCCGACATTCGCTTGACACGCTTTCCGCGATAGCCCTTGGCGGCGCGGCCTATGTGATCCCTTACTTCCTGCTTTCTAGCTGGTGGCGCTTCATCCCCAGCACTGTGATCATTCTTGCGCTGGGTGCGGTTTTCCTGCGGGGAGGGGTCCTTCGTTTCTTCGGCCTTCGGCTGAGCACTCGCGACATCTTGGCGTCCCTGGCATTGCTCCTGGTCGCACTATTGCTGTCTCGCTACGTATCGAAGAGCTATGTGGGGGCCTTTTTGGAAATCGTGCGAACCCCAGGTTCGCAAGCTCAGGCACACCAATTCTTTCAAGTCTTCAACGACGAGCTCGTGATGCGCGCAGCCTTGTTGACGCTTCTCCTCGGAATCATGCCACGTCCAAGGATTGTTATTCTTGCGATGGCGGCGCTGTTCTCCGTTGGACATTGGGTGTTTTACAACTGGTTGGACTCTCCCATCGGATCGGCCTCACTAGTCACGCTTTTTTCATTCGGCGTCATCGGCAACACACTCTTCGTGAAGTACGGCCATATCGGGTACGGTCTTGCGCTCCACTACGCCTGGAATTTCTATCGATTCAACGCGCGATACTCCGTCGATGGTCATCCACTTCGAGAAGGCGCGACCTTCAACTACATCGAAGGAGATGCTTGGATTATGACGGGCTCCGTGATCGTGATGCTCTTCGTCTTTGGAGCGTACGCTACGGCTCCCGGGCAGTCGTCCTCAATCGCCTCAACAACACTACGCCGGCAATGAAGAAGCCGATCGAAACGTACTGAGAAGGGGTGAGGCCAGCGTAGCGGAGATCGCCTCCCTCAGCGTAAGGTGCGCGAAGAAAGTCGAGCAGAAACCGCGCTGGCGCGTAAAGCAATCCGAGGAGACCGAAGTAAAAACCTGGCGGGCGCCGCTTCCGTGCGGCAAACAAGAAGACGAAAGAGAGGCAGAGCAGCACGATAGCGTCGTAGAGGCCCAGATCGTGCCGCGGGGCCCACGGTTGAGGCCCAACCTGATAGTCGGCTACCGCCAACACGAAGTCGCTCACTCGGCCGGGGTGGTCATGCACTGCAAAGCAGCCCAGCCTGCCGACGAACCAGCCAAATGGCCCCCCGAACGCGAAGGAGTCTCCTATTTCCAGGATCGATCCGCCCCGCCGCCATTTCCAAAAAAAGGCGCCGACGATTCCGCCGAGGACTCCACCGTAACTCGACCAACCAAAGGAAATATCCGAAATCGCTCCTGGGTTGTCGAACAAACGGCGGACGGTTTCTGGTTGATAGAATATTCCATTGAACAGCAGCGAGATCGGGAACGCAAACACCAGGGCGTGCAACGCGAAGTCTGCGGTGATCTTCAGAGGGCGCCGGTTCTCCTGCGCAAAGAGGAACGCCATGATGAGCGCCACAATCACACCGAAGAGCATCGCGGCTTGGAACGGATAGACGACAAGCTCGTGCTGAGCGACTTCGACGGCTACGGGTTCGAACCGAAACCAGGGGATGAGTAGGGTCGCGTTCACGGGCAGGCGCGCGGACAATCGGGAGATGTTAGAAGCTCGAGGTCGTCGACGAGGACCCGAAACCTTTCCTCCCCGGTCCCGGCCTCGTCCGGTGGGTTGACCCGCACTTTGAGGCGATGCCAGCGACCGGTCCATTCCGGTGGGAGGCAGATCTCGGTACGCGCCCATCCTCCATCGGGAAGTTCACCTCTGCATCGCTCGGCCCTGCCGAGGAGCCATTCCGCCGTCGCCGAGGGTTGCACCTGAGTGTCCGTATAGAGAGCCACTGCCGGCCCCCCGGTCTCGTCTGCGCTCGGCACCAGCACGTAGGTTTCCATGGCGAGATCGGCGCTGGGCGGCGTCTCGCTCGACTCCCCTCCGTACGAGAGCTCGAGAACCCCATTGCCGCTGTGGGCGACCGCAGGCTCAGGCTTCATGTTGACCCGCTGGTCGGCCGAGCCAATTGAGGCTCCTAGCCAGCGGTTTGGCGCCGACTCGAAGCCGCGATCGAACAGGCCTTCGAAGTCGCTACAGCGGTCGTCCGAAACCACTCTAACATCATCGACCGTAAGCTCGACGGCATCTGTTCGGCCGTCATCAGGTAGTGAAAAGGAAAGATCCACGACAGCCCCGTGCGTCCAGGGAGGGAGGCAGTATACGTAGTTCCGTTCGCCCCCAGCTCCAATCAGCGTGTCCATGGGACGAGCCCGGTCGGGTCGCCCTTCAGAGTCGAATCCGCCAAATGTCCCGATCTCTACCGGGAACAATCGCTCGTTCGATCCATTCCACCAGAACGCGAGTGCCGGCGACAAGGTGCCTGTCGGTAGCGGAACGGAGACCTGGATGGACATCCTGACGGATTCGCCGAAGCCCTCGTCCCGACTGAGCTTCGGGGCGCGGCTTATCGCGTTTCCGGCGTTTGGATCGAAGCCCGCTCGTGCTGTCAGCGCCGGGCTGCAGACTACTGGCCCGCTCCCGTCCAGGCATTCGAACCTCCATCCATCATCGCCGTCCGCTGCATCGCCGTTGATCGTGCCCGAAGTTTCCGGAGGTCGGGCGGGCGCGGGGC
>JABDJF010000302.1 GCA_013002645.1 Myxococcales bacterium | reverse complement strand
TTCTCGAATTCATCCTGCAAACCCTCCTGCGCGGCGGCACCCCATCGATGGCCACCCGCAACAAGGACTTCGCGTCGGTCTACCGCAAGGTGATGACGATGAAGAAGCGCGTCGAGGAAAAGAAGTCCCAGTCGAAGCTGTCGTCGTCAGTCGGCACGGTGGCGGCGGCGGACGACGGGGTGGCCGACGACGACGATCTCCAGCGCAGAGCCGGCTGAGCGGGTTGACTGGTTTGGGTCCGTCACGTAAGCGCGGACCGCTATGCTGACCGAGCTGATCGTCCTGCGTGGCGGGCGCGTTCTCGACCCTTCACAGGGGCTCGACGAAATGGCCGACGTCGTGATTGAAGCCGGGCGCATCAAAGAGCTCGGTCGCGATGCAGGAGCTTCGTATCAGGCGGGCGACGCCGTGCACATCGTGAATGCGTCGGGGCACTGGGTCTGTCCGGGCTTCGTCGACCTCCACGTGCACCTGCGTGAGCCGGGGCAAGAATACAAAGAGGACATCGGCTCTGGCCTAGACGCAGCGGCGGCGGGCGGGTTCACCGCCGTATGCCCGATGCCCAACACCAAACCGACGAACGACACGCGCGCAATTACGGAGATGATGATATCTCGGGCGCAAGAGCACGGCGGCGCGCGTTTGATGCCATTTGGCGCAGTGACCCGCGGACAAAGAGGGGCCGAGCTCACCGAGATGGCCGACCTGCGCGAAGCGGGTGCGATCGGAG
Source organism: Myxococcales bacterium (assembly GCA_013002645.1). Classification (GTDB taxonomy): domain Bacteria; phylum Myxococcota_A; class Polyangia; order Polyangiales; family Houyiibacteriaceae; genus SG8-38. Next base: position 3,989 of record JABDJF010000302.1, on the reverse strand, counting down.
TCAGCGACGATGGCGTTTGCGTGATGAACGCCGCGGTCATGCGGCATGCCATGGAGTACGCGCGCACGTTCGACCTTCTGGTGAGTCAGCATTGTGAAGACCACGACCTCACCAAAGGCGCGCAGATGCACGAAGGCGCGCACTCGACCCAGCTTGGGCTTCGCGGATGGCCGCGCGCGGCTGAGGACATCATCGTGGCCCGAGATTTGATTCTCGCGGAGACCACCGGCGCCCGATACCACGTTGCACACATCTCGAGCTTCGGTGCGGTCCGGCTGATTCGCGAGGCGAAGTCGCGCGGCCTGCGCGTCTCGGCCGAGGTCACTCCCCATCATCTGCTCTTCACCGATGAGGCTCTCCTGAGCTACGACACCTATTGCAAGGTCAACCCTCCTCTTCGAGAAGCGGAAGACCTCGAGGCGCTCCGCGCGGCGATCGCCGACGGCACCATCGACTGCATCGCGACCGACCATGCTCCGCACAGCGAGATCGAGAAGGACTGCGAGTTCGAGGCGGCCTCGGTGGGCATCAACGGGCTCGAGACTGCGATCGGTTCCATGTTCCAGCTGGTTCGCGATGGCGTGCTCAAGCCGATGCGATTCGTCGAGGCGCTGTCGACCGCCCCCGCGCGCCTGATCCCCGATTTCGAAGGAGGCTCCCTGAAAGTCGGGCGGCGCGCGGACATCACGATCCTCGACCCGGAAGCCCGATGGATTCTCGACAAAGAAGCGCTACGCTCCAAATCACACAACACGCCGCTGCTCGGCCGCGAGCTGATGGGAAGGCCCGTCATGACGATGGTTGGGGGCACGGTTGTGTACGAGCTTAAAACATGAGCAAAGAAGCACACTTGGTACTTGCCGATGGAACCCGCTTTTCGGGGACCAGCTTTGGCGCCACAGGCGCGGCCACGGGGGAAGCGGTGTTCACGACCGGCATGACCGGGTACGAAGAAGTCCTCACCGACCCTTCGTACTGCGGTCAGATCGTCACCATGACGGCGCCGCAGATCGGCAACACCGGCATCACCATCGAAGACGGCGAGGCGACGCGCCCTGCGCTGCGAGGTTTCGTCGTGCGGGAGCTGTCCGCGATCGAGAGCAATTGGCGCACCAAGGAGTCGCTGCACGCTTATCTCGAGAAAACGGGCATCGTCGGAATCACCGGCGTCGATACACGGACCCTCACACGGCACATCCGGGACCAGGGCGCGCAGATGGCAGCGGTCGGCACCGAAGACCCAGCGACGCTGCACGACCGCGCGAAGGCCGCGCCTCCCATGATCGGGCAGAACCTCACGGGTGAAGTGACGACGCCGGAAGTGTACCAGTGGACCGAGGGGACGGGCGTGTGGTCGGTGCCGCGCGAAGGCGCTCGCCCTTGGCATGTCGTTGCGATGGATTTTGGGGTCAAGCTCAACATCCTGCGGTGCCTGGTCGACGAAGGCTGCAAAGTCTCGGTCGTTCCTTCGACCGCAAGCGCACAGGAGGTGCTCGCGCTCGATCCGGACGGCATCTTCCTATCGAACGGCCCTGGCGACCCAGCCGCCGTGACCGGCGGCGTAGCGACCGTCCGCGAGCTTCTGGGCCAGCGTCCGATCTTCGGCATCTGCCTCGGCCATCAACTGATGAGCCTGGCGCTCGGTGGGCAGAGCTACAAGCTCAAGTTCGGTCATCGCGGTCTCAACCAACCGGTCAAAGACCTGCAAACCGGCCGCATCGAGGTCACGACCCAGAACCACGGCTTCTGCGTCGACGTAGAGTCCCTCAAAGGCAAGTGCGAAGTCACCCACCTTCACCTCAACGACGACACCTGCGAAGGAATTCAACACCTCGAAACCGGTGCGTTCAGCGTGCAGTATCACCCCGAAGCCGCTGCGGGCCCGCACGACTCGCGGTACCTGTTCCGACGGTTCACCGATGCCATCGCCCGAGCACGCAGCTAGCCTCGAACGCCTGCTCTCGCGCGCCGCGGCGGAGTGCGAGTCCAAGCGGGGCATCTGGTTCGGTCGGGGCCTTCCGCAGGCGCTGCGAATCGCAATTGATCTGCATGGCGAAGGAGCGACGCAAGCGCCCATGGAGATCGCATTCATCGAAGTGAGCGCGGTGTCGCCGCAAGGACGCGCACTGACGAATGCCGATCCGCCTGCCCTCGATTGCCCCGTCGTTGGTTTGAGTCAAAGCACCTTCGAGCAGCTCGGCTCCCTCGTGTGCGCACGCGGCGACACCGGCGTCCAAATCACGCGTCTCATTTGTCCGTTCGCAGTGTTCGACTTCAGCCCGGAAGGCGTTCGCGTCCGAGAGGTTCGGCACGGGCTGACCGCCGCAGACTTGCAGAAGAAGATGTCGACGACGCTGTGGTCGGGACCGGATCTGAAAGAGCTGGGCACGCACTGACGCTCTCGTGGGGACACGCTCCCCCCTTTTAAACTCCATCATTTTCTCGTGGTCTCGTGTCTCGTGGGGACACGCTCCACCTTTTAAACCTTTAGCATTTCGGTGACTTGCGAGGCCTACCGCGAAAACGCAACGGGCGGGGGGTGTTGCTGGCACTGCCGCTGCCGCTGCCGCGGGTGTGGTGTGGGGTGTTGCGGGAATTGGGAGCTGGTTTGGTTTGGTTACACCGCCCGCCCACCCCCACCCGTAATCCTCCCTGGCGCGGCGGTCGCTGCGCTTCGCCTTGCCGGCGCTCTGCGCCGGGCTTCGCCCTACGGGCTCGCGCTGCCGCCTGCAGGTTCTGGGCGTTGCGATGGACTGGTTGGACGTCGTCGCGCGCCATCTACACCTAGAGAAACCGCCCCCCAAACATGCACGGCAGTGCGAGCCCGCAGGGCGAAGCCCGGCGCGAATGCGCCGGCAAAGCAATGCGAAGCACTTGCTGCGCCAGGGAGGATTACGGGTGGGGGTGGGCGGGGCGGTTCAACCAAAACCGACCACGCCCCGGTTCCTGCAACCACCCCCACCACACCCGCGGCAGCACCCGCGCTCGTTGGGTTTTCGCGGTACGGGTCACAAGTCACCGAAATGTTGAATGTTTAAACGGGGGAGCGGTTGCGCTCAGGGGGTCAATGCAACGCCCATTGGGTTTTGTATAGAAGTCGGACCCTTAGCGAAAGGGGCAAGAGATGCCCGGAGCACGTTTGTCGTTGGAAGAGCGAGAGCGAATCTCGAGAGGTTTGGCCGCGGGCCAGGGCTTTGCCGAGCTCGGTCGGCACTTGGGAAGGCCCACGAGCACGGTGAGTCGGGAGGTGGGTCGAAACGGCGGCGCACAGCGTTATCGAGCAGTCCGTGCACAGCGAGCCGCGCGACGCCGAGCGCGACGCCCCAAGGTGCGCAAGCTGGTGGCCGACTACAAGCTCGCTCAGTTGGTGGGCCATAAGCTCAAACGCAGGTGGTCTCCTCAGCAGATCGCGGCCTACCTGCGTCAGCGCTACGCTGAGCCACACAAGCGCGTGTCTCACGAAACCATCTATCAATGTTTGTATCTGCAGGGCCGAGGCGGACTTCGGGCCGAGTTACGCAAAGCCTTGCGCACCGGTCGGGCTCAACGACGACCCAGGGACCGTGAACGAAAAACGCCCACCCGCATTGCTGACATGGTGCTGATCAGCGAACGCCCTGCCGAAATCGAAGACCGCGCGGTGCCCGGTCATTGGGAAGGTGACCTCATCATCGGCAAAGACAGCAAGAGCCAAGTGGGGACCCTCGTGGAGCGCAGCACTCGCTTCGTGATGTTGGTCCGGCTTTCGCACGACCGCTCCGCTCATACGGTGCGAAAGGCTATCGCACGTAAGATCACCCACCTTCCACAAGCGCTCAAACGGTCACTGACCTGGGATCAGGGAACCGAGATGGCCGAGCATGTTCGCTTCACTGTGGCTTCGGGCGTGCCGGTGTACTTCTGCGACCCACACAGCCCCTGGCAACGCGGCACCAACGAGAACACCAACGGCCTACTCCGTCAGTACATGCCCAAGGGCATGGACCTAT
>JABDJF010000290.1 GCA_013002645.1 Myxococcales bacterium | reverse complement strand
CCTCGAGGTCGAGCTTCTCGTCCCAGGAATCGAAACGGGCGCCTCTGAGGTACGCGCCTTGAATCACGTCGGCCAAACGGCGATCGCCGCGCGCGAGCATTCCTTCGAGCCAGGACCCGTCCGACTTGTGCATCTTGAGCTGCACTCGGGTGCTCGCCGCCTCGTAGCGAAGCACCGATTGCTTGCGCAGGATTTCTTCGTGCGAGTCCATGGCGCACCACTGAAAAGGGGTGTGCGGTTTGGGGACGTGCGTCGAGACGCTGACGGTCACGCGCGCGCGCCTGTTGCGCTGCACGCGTCGGGCGACGTCGAGGGCCCGAGCGCCGGTTCGCACGATGTCCCGAACGTCCTCGTCCTCCTCGCTGGGCAAGCCGATCATGAAGTAGAGCTTCATTTTGTTCCAGCCTCGCGAGAACACGCGCTCGGCGGTCTCCATGAGCTGCTCGTCGGTGACGTTCTTGTTCACGACGTCACGCATCCGCTGGCTGCCCGCTTCGGGCGCGAAAGTGAGGCCTCCGGCACGTTGCCGCTTCATGTCGTCGAGCACGTTCTCGCTGAGCCCGTATGCGCGAAGCGACGAGACGCTCAGGGACACCTGGTACGGCGCGAGAGCCTCGATGGACTCGTGGACGAGCGGCGCGATCGCGCTGTAGTCCGCGGTCGAAAGGGACGTGAGAGACGCTTCGTCGTAGCCGGCCTCCGCAACCGATCGCACCATGGCGTCGATGATGGCTTTGGGCTTCCGTTCTCGAACCGGGCGGTAGATCATGCCCGCCTGGCAGAACCGGCAGCCTTCGGTGCAGCCGCGGGCGACCTCGATCGATGCGCGGTCGAAGACCGTCTGACAGTTGGCGATCGGACCGTCGACCGGAAACGGGTAGTCGTTGAGGTCCTCGACGATCGAACGGCGGATCGGGTAGGGCGCCTCCGGATGGGCGGGCTCGACGACTTGGGCTTTGGTTTCTTCGATCGGCACGCTCTCGTAGAGCGAAGGCACGTAAAATCCTCCGAGCTTCGCTACGCGGAGCAGGCGTTCGGCTCGAGGCAGCCCGTCGCGCGTCATCGCGGCCCAGGCGTGCATGAGCTCGGGGAGCTTGGCTTCGCCGTCGCCGATGAGGAACGCATCGATGAAAGGCGCCATGGGTTCGGCGTGTGTCGCGGTCGGGCCGCCGGCGACGATCAGCGGGTCCTCGTCCTTCCGTGCGTCCGCCCGCAGCGGGACCCGCCCGAGGTCGAGCATCTGCAGGATGTTGGTGTAGGTCAGCTCGTATTGAAGAGAGAAGCCCACGATGTCGAAATCGCAAAGCGGGCGCGCGCTCTCGAGCGAGCAAAGCGCCTGGCCGTGTGCGCGCAGCTCCTGCTCCATATCACCCCAAACCGCGTACGCGCGCTCTGCCAAGAGCTCCGGCCGCCGATTCACGATGTCGTAAAGGATCTTGTAGCCCAGGTGACTCATTCCGATCTCATAGAGATCGGGAAACGCCAGACAGACGCGGCAGCTCGCCTCGTCCCATGGTTTGTGCGTGATTCCCTGCTCCCCGCCCAGATATTGGGCTGGCTTGTGCACACGATCGATGAAAGGGGCGTAGGGGTGATCCTGCATGAGAGCCGGCCTGGGAACGTGCCTAGTTTGACGTGTTCCGGACAGTTTGCCACGCTCGCATCATGGCCACGAAGCCGCAACCCACTCTGTCGATTCAGCTGCGCCGGGCGCCTACGCGCTACGAGCCGACCCAGCGAATTGCCGTGGGAGGCATGGCGGAGGTCTGGCGGGCGAATGCGCTCTTCGACGACGGAGGCGAGCACCCGGTCGCGATCAAGCGGGTCCTTCCCTCGATCGCAGATCCCCTGTTCCGTTCCATGTTCCTCGACGAGGCCCGCCTGGGAATGCTCTTGCGTCATCCCAACATCGTGCGCGTGTACGACGCCCGCGACATCGACGGCACCTACATCATGGTGATGGAGCTCGTTGACGGTGAGTCGTTGCGTTCCCTAACGCGCGCCGCACACAGAGACCATCTCTCCATGGGTGTGCCGTTCGCCGTGTACATCATCCAAGAGATTGCCAAGGCGCTCGCCTACGCCCACCGGGCTCGGGACGCGGGTGGGCAGGGGCTTGGAATCGTGCACCGGGACGTCTCTCCGCAGAACATTCTGCTCGGCGCCAACGGGACGGTGAAGCTCACCGACTTCGGGCTCGCGGATGCAACGGTCCACGAACACGTCCGAGAGGACGACATGGTTGGCGGCAAGCTTGGCTACTTGCCCCCGGAAGTCATTCGGCGCGAGAGCAGCGACCATCGCGCCGACCTGTTTGCGCTCGGCGCGGTCTTCTGGGAAATGCTGGCAGGTCGCTCCTTGTTCGTCGGGGACGGCGATCGCGCAACGATTCAGGCCATTGCCCGATGCGAAGTGCCCGCACTCGCCGGCACGATGCCGAGCGGCGACGATGCCGATGCGATCGTCCGAAAGCTCGTCACCAAGAATCCCGACGATCGGCTCAACGACGCTGCAATTCTTGCCTCGCAGCTTAGCCAGCTCGTCGCCCGCAGCGATTGGAAGGTGGGCCCACGAGACGTTGCAGCCGCGGTGTTGCAACATCGCGCCAAGAAAAGCCGGCGGACCCAGGCGCCGCCGGTCACGAC
>JABDJF010000289.1 GCA_013002645.1 Myxococcales bacterium | reverse complement strand
CGCTGGCTGTCCAAGCTATCCGCCGCTGCCTCAGTGATACACCCGAGGGTCACGCGGCGAGCACCGTTACACCTGAGAGTCCGAACTTGGAGGAATGAGGGGCGAGGTAGATGGAAGACTTCGTAGGCATCATTCCAGCAGCGGGAAACGCAACACGTCTCCCGGAACTCCAGGGATCGAAGGAGATCATTCCGGTTTGTGCGCTCGGCGCTACCATGCCCTCGCACGACTTGGCGAGGCCGGCCTGCCTGCATTTGATGGAAGCGATGCTGCTTGCGGGCATCAGCCGCCAGATCATGGTTCTCGGGACCGGGAAATGGGATATCCCAGCCGAGCTTGTGAGCGTCGAGGCAGGCGAGCCGCGTTGTGCTTACGTAGTGATTGCAGATTCACCAGGTGTGCCCTGGACGATCAACGCAGCGCATTCGTTGATTCGCGGAGCCAACGTTGCAATGGGGTTTCCCGACATACTGACGACGCGACCGGATCTTTTCACGAGGCTTTGCGACCAGCTGACGAGAACAGACTTAGACGTGGTCCTGGCAGTGTTTCCTACCGATCAGGGCCACAAAGGTGACGTCGTATCGCTGACCGGCGAAAGGCTCGTGTCCCAGATCGTACCGAAGCCGCACGAGATCGGTGCGGCTCGAGTCTGGATAGCCGCCGTTTGGCGCCCTTCGTTCAGCGAGTATCTGCACGAGTACTTGCGTAAGCCCAACGTTTCCATAAGAAACGGGCGCGAGCTGTACATCGGCGACATTTTCAACTCGTCGATCGAGAAGCTACGCGTAGGCGCCATCGACTTCCCGCTCGAACATTTTCTGGACATTGGCACGCCCGAGAATCTGGACCGCGTCCGTCCTCGAGCGCCGTGATGTCAAGAGGACTCCGAGAAGCTCGACAATGCGAGCCGGGAACCGCGTGCCGAGCTTGCTCGGCACGCGTACAAGGCTACTTGTTCCAGTTGCTTCCGTGGGGCTGATCGTAATGGGCCTGTAGGTTTCCATGCTCGAGCTCGCCCGAGACCGAGAGTACTGGCTCGTCCACTCCCGGATCGTCGCCCGGTGCCCAAATCAAGATCTCGGCGGTGTCCGACTTTCCGCCGGGCTCGCCGGCGTCAACGAACGTGAATTTCAGCATCGAGCCGTCGACTCCGTTCAATCTTCCCGTGGCTTCTCCGATGAAGGTGTCGAAGGGGGCCCGCGGAGGCGCCGGAGCGACGTCTGGATCATCCAGACATGTGGCGCGCGTGAGCGGTTTGTCGATGTGCCACCGGTTACCCTCCCAGTTGATTTCGACGTTGTTCGAGAGCGTGATGTCGCAGTGAATCGTAAACCCGCGCGTGACTTTGACGCCGTCAACCGTCAACTGATTGCCACCACCAGTCATGCGTCCCACTCCTGGCACGCCGGCACAGACCTTCACGTTGTCCACACCGCCAGAGCCCCCGAGCCTAAACTCTGCGTTGCTCGTGATGGAGGGCGAAGAGGCGAGAACCTCTTCGACGGAGCCGTCGCCTTGGCCCGAGCTGCCACCAACCCGAACGCCATCGATGAAGAGTTGGACGGCAGCTTCGGTGGTCTCTTGATCCACGGCCGTGTAACGCTCGATGAACGCGCTACCGGAGCTGGGAAAGCCGGTGAGCGTAATCGTGCCGCCCCCGGGACTGTCGCCATAGGAGGCGAATCCTCGGGGATCTTCGATGACCAGAATGTTGCCGAGCCCGGCACAGTCAGGGCAACGCCCATCCTTCTCGAGGTCGGCGTCCGGCCCACCCACGGTGTCAGTGCTGTAGAGTACGCCGCGCATGCTCTCGGACGTGACGGTAACGTCGAGGTCGAATCCGAGCGGAGTCGGAATTGACGTTACCTCGTCCCCGTGTCCGAGATCGAGATCGTCGAACGTGATGGTGTGACAAGTCGTATTATCCCGCGCCTTTGCGGAGATAGAATCGTCGGTGCCGGTGGACTCTGTGCCACAGGCCCCGACCGCAATGAGTACCGCAGTCGCAGCTAGATAGGGGCTGAGCTTCATGAAAACCTCCTTTGGGGGGAACGAGAGGTGGAGCCAACTTTAGTGACTGCCCTGGGCACCGTACATGGGAACACACCAAAGCACCATCGCGATCCGGTCAGCCGCCGTGCAAAGCCGTTCGAGAACGCACTCGCCGAGTTAGGGTCCGGCCTCTCCGAGACGGACTACGCGGCCGCGTGCGCGCGTCTGCTTTGTGAATGCGTTATCGAGTGCAAGCTGGAATGGGATCCCCCGACTGGAGCAAATGTTAGCAACCTCACACAAGTTGGCGCCTGCCAACCCGGTCGCCGCGGAAACGCATCGTAAAGCGTCGAAATCACGCGCGGGAATCCTGGCACGCGTCCAGGAGTCAACCCGGTCCTGGCAGCCTGGGCAAACGAAGCGATCCACGCTCTTGACTAGGAGCTACATCGGGCTGCGACGTGTGCGCTGCCTCGATACCCCGGGCACGGCCGGACAGCAACGAGGATAGATTTACCGCGTGCGGTGCTCATGCGCCGGCGGCACCCGCCGGCTTCTGCGCTCCACCAAAAAAAACTTCATCCTGCTCGGCGCGCAGACGATCACAGAGCCTGCCCTCCGGCAACTCGACGTCGTCCATCGTCAGGACTGCGTCCTTCACGATGTCGCGCTTCAAGCGCGCTCCCTCCGCAAGCCCGATCGGCAGCAACCGGTCTCGCCGGCAAATGTCGGCACGCTCGGCTTGCCCGTAGGTCATGTAGAAACCAATGCCATCGAGCTCATCACCGCCATTGAGGTCCGTTTTGGCCGTCGCAACGACCTCGACAAGAGGTCCATTGATCGGCGCGATAGCCGCATCGTTGAACAATACCGCCCTCGCGACAGTCGTGGGCACCTCAAAATGGCACAGGTGGTACGGCGTGTAGAAGCAATAGAACGGGCCTTCTCCGAGCTTGTAGAGATTCAGGTAGTGCTGCTGCTTTGGATTGTCGTGAGTACCAAGCACGAATACGCCAGGTGACGGATCTGCGCCAACAACGTAATCGACGATACCCGGGCCGTCGAGCAACGCCTCGTGCGGATACCATTCGGCCGCTTTCTCGATAGGTGTGCCCGCTTCGACCGTGGGACCGAACATGCCACGCTGGCCCACGGTCATGCCGGTTGCATTGGCAACGATGGCCTGTTCGAACATGATTTTGGACCCGTCCGCGAATGACGTCACCATATGCGGCTTTTGACCCCAGCGCTTGGCGAATCCTTCCTGTGTTGTCGGGTTGCGATAGGGATCCTGCAACCCCTTGATGTTGCCGCACAGCACGGGGCGAACCCCAATACCGCGGACGAAGCGGTAAAGGTTCATGATGACGCCTGGCTGGTCGCCGTCGGCATTGGTGATGACGACGCCTGCCTGGTCAGCGTAGCGCTTGAGGATGGGACCGATCGTGCCATCGAGCTCCGCGTTCATCAGGATTACGTGCTTGCCATGCTCGATGGCTTTGAGCGCCACGTGCGCACCAAATTCGATGGCCCCCGTCACCTCGATGATTGCGTCGACGGGACCGGCTGTGCACACGATGTCGGGATCCTCGCAAACGACGTGACGGCCCGCAGCGATCGCCGCTTCCGCATCAGTCACGTTGGTGACCTCGACGACCGGTTCGGTGTTCGCTTCATCGAATGCGCGGCGCGCCTCATCGACCCGCCGGTTGCAGATGGCGACGAGCTCCATGCCGGGCGTGGATTGCCCGATCTGCATGGCGATGCCGCGGCCCATGAAGCCAGCGCCGATCATGCCGACCCGCACCGGTTTGCCCTGCTGCTCGCGCTTAGCTAGCGCCCGATCAACGATAATCATGTCAACCTCTCGACGTCGCGATCGAAATCGCGGATTGTTCCGGATTGAAGTCCGGCCAGTTTGCATCTTTTTGGGACATAGTGGTCACCTGCAGCGGCCAGTCGATGCCGAACGCTGGATCATTGTGCTTGGCCCCCCCCTCCGCTTCGGGCGCATAGAATTCTGAAACTTGGTAATAAGCTTCCGTGTCGTCGACCAGGGTCTGGAAGCCGTGGGCAAATCCTTCAGGCACCAGTAGGACACGTCGGTTGTCTGCGCTGAGCTCGACACCGATCCACTGCAGGAAGGTAGGAGAGTCCTGCCGAAGATCGACGATCACATCGTAGAGTGCCCCTCGGATGCAGCGTACGAGCTTGATTTCCGCATGCGGCGGGACCTGCCAGTGCATGCCACGGAGGGTCCCCTTTTCTTTGCTGAACGACATGTTGACCTGTGCCACTCGTGTGTCCAGACCTGCATCCTCGAACTCCTTACGGCACCAGGCCCTGGCAAAAAAACCGCGGTCATCTCCTCTGGGCTCGATATCGATGATGCACGCGCCCTTCAACTTGGTTTCGGAAAACTTCATTTCTCGTCACCCATCTCCGACATCATCACTGCCACGTCTTCCACGGAGCCTTGCCTGAGCTCCACAACTCTTCGAGATGCGCTTTGTCGCGCATCGTGTCCATCGCGTGCCAAAAGCCGTCGTGCTTGAAGGCGTGGAGCTCCCCGTCGTTCGCAAGCGCTTCCAAAGGAAGGCGCTCCCAAATCGTGTCGTCTCCTTCGATGTAGTCCAAGACCTTCGGCGAAAGCACGAAGAAACCCGCGTTGATCCAGCGCCCGTCGCCGACAGGCTTCTCCTCGAACCCGGTCACGCGTCCTTCTTCGCCCTCGACGCGCACGGACCCAAAACGGCCTTGGGGCTGCACGGCGGTCACAGTTGCAGCCCGTCCGTGCTTTCGATGGAAATCGATCAACTCTGGTACGTTGACATTGCTAACTCCATCGCCGTACGTCATGCAGAAGTGGTCATCACGAACATACGGTGCCACACGCTTGATTCGTCCACCGGTCATCGTTGGAACTCCCGTATCCACCAGAGTCACCCGCCACGGCTCTGCGTACTTGTGGTGCACCTCCATCTTGTTTTGCTGCACGTCGAAGGTGACGTCGGAAGTGTGGAGGAAGTAGTTAGCAAAGTACTCTTTGATCATGTAGCCCTTGTAGCCGAGGCAAATCACAAAGTCGTTGATACCGCCTACCGAATAGAGCTTCATGATGTGCCACAGAATGGGCTTTCCGCCGAGCTCAATCATGGGCTTCGGGCGCATCGTGGACTCTTCACTGATTCGAGT
>JABDJF010000283.1 GCA_013002645.1 Myxococcales bacterium | reverse complement strand
CCCCACGTACGCTTCAAGATCGGTGGACTCTTGATGCCGATCGTCGGTTTTGGCGCCGAGCACCGAGAGCAGCCGATGACCGAACAAGAGTTCGTCGACCGCGTCGACCCCCTAATCGAATGGGCGATTGGGACGATCGGAATCGACCGCTGCATGTTCGGATCGAACTTCCCCGTGGACAAAGTATCGATCGACTTTGCCACGCTCATCTCAGGCCTCGACGCACTCTTTTCATCACGGCCCGACGACGACAAGGCAAAGTTCTTCGCCGAGAACGCACGCGAGTTCTACTCGATCGACGAACCGATTGGCACCGAGGCGTAGCCTACGTGGGCATGCCGCGAGGGCGCATGCAGTCCGTGCGGCACTTACCTCGGTCAGCTCACGCGCTGCGCATCTTCCGGATGCGGAAACAGCAGCCCGCGCACCGACAGGTCCTCATCGAGCTGCGGCCAGTGAATCCCGATCCCTCCGCCGATGAGTCGCAGATCCCGTCGCTGCTCCGGCGTCGCATCCCTGAGTCGTGGAAACCATTCGATGGGCACCTCGAGCCGCCGACCATCCTCGAGCGCCACGCGCATCACGCCGTTCGCAACTTCGACCGACTTCGCCAATGGGTTTTCAGGAGCCAACACCCCGGTAGTATGCCACCGCGACTTCGCTCAACCAATACTTCACTATTCCGCCTCCCCGCTCGACATGAACATGAGGCGGCTCCCATCCCTCGTCACTGAAGAAGAACACGCGGAACCCCGCACGCCGCAGCACGGTTGGCACATCCGGTTATCGACCATTGCCCCGAGAAGTTGCCCATCGCACGCCAAATCGCCGTCGTCTCGGGTGCCAGGCACCGCGTCAAAGCGCCCGTTGCCACCTGCCACTTGGACTTCCCACCGCTCGCGTGATTCAACTCACGCAAACTCCCAAGCGCCCCCCCTTTCACTTCATCTTCCGCTGAATCTGCGAAAGCTCCTGCTTGATTCCCCGCAGCTCGTAAACGACATCGCGCAACTGGCCGTCAATCGTCGTCTGCGTCATCGCCGGCGCCGGCCGGAAGATCTCAAACAGCGCTGGGTCGGTGACAATACACACGAGGCGGAACTGCGGGTCAGCTTCAACATCGGCAGACGTGTACGTACGCCCTCTATTCGAGCCTCTGAGGTCAAGACCTATGTTTCCGTCGCGGTAGCTGACCGTCAGCGGTGAGCGCGCACGCATTGTCGGCGACCGATACGCTGCGTGGGGAGGGAAGCCTTGCTAACGCAATAGAGAGCTCATGACCCGAAGGTCGTCGGTGCAAATCCGGCCCTTACCGTCTTCGGCCGGGTTAGACTCGTCTCGAGGCAGATGGGCGAGCTTTCGGAGAAGCAGGCGGAGGGGTTGCGGGTGCGGCTCGTGGAGTTGGTTGGCGAGTTGGAGCGGGCGCTCGACGCAAGCGTAGGCTCGGCCAAGCCCGTCGTGCTCGACCAGAGTTCGGTGGGTCGCTTGTCGCGCATGGATGCGATGCAGCAGCAGGCCATGGCGAAGGCGACGCGCGCGAAAGTGGAGCTTCGCCTTGGTCAGTGCAAACGCGCACTACCTGTTGCTCGGACACGAGGTGAGGAGTCAGCCTTTGACGCTGCTGACGTTATAGACCCGACGTTTCGCGCTGAATGGCGACCCAAGCTCTGATCTTTCCGCCTACTTTTACTGGCAAAACGCGCCAATGCATGATGAATGGCGAGCCGTCTTTTTTGAAGTTGATCGCCTTGCCCTCAAACTTCCGCCCCGCCGACAGCGCCGTGGCGAGCTCCTTGATGACTTTCCTATCGGTACCCGTTCCCTGCAGTATCCTCGGCGTTTGGCCAATCACTTCATCCTGACCGTAACCCGTGAGTTTCGTGAACGCCTTGTTCACGTAGATAATCTTTCCAGCCTTGGTGGCATCAGTGACAAGAATGGAATCGAAACTATTGTCCGCCAGCACCTTCAACAGCGCGAGGTTGTCGTCGTCAGTTTCCAGCGCTTGCCTGATCGAGTTACTCATGAATTTCTCCTATTTGTAAACTTGCCACACTAGGTCGATGGCCGTGAACACGGCGAGATGTGCTTCAGCATCGAGGAGCTCCGCTTCGCCGCGCTCCGTCGAGCAGTCGTCAGACGACTCGAAAGTAGCTCCCCGGTTGGTCAACGCGCCGCCCCACCGCAGGTGGGCCGGAGCTTGCCTTGTTGCAGCAATGAATGCGCGTTTCGTGGGGGCACTACAGCTAGCTGGCCAGCCCTTCGTCGCTCAATGGCCTTCAAGAAAACACTTCGATACTGCCAGGCGGCCGCAACATCTTGTTGACCTCGCCCTCGTGCCGCTCCTCCTCGGAGATCAACCGGCGGGCGTACTCCTCGAGGAAGACCGACCGTCCTTCAACGAGCTCGAGCAGCTCTCTGTAGGCCTGCAGACTTCTGCTTTCGTGCTCGAGAGACTCACGGAGGATATCGCCGACATCGTGCTTGTAGGATTCGAGTAAGGGTCCAATCGACAACGATGGATGGCCGCCGAAGTGCGTGACCATTTCGCCGGCCTCCCCAGCGTGGACCAAGGACTCGTTCGCCTGAGCATGCATCCAGGACACGATCGGAATCCGATTGTACCCGAAGACCATGAGCGCAAAATGGGTGTAGCGGACGACACCTGCCAGCTCCAGCTCGAGAATCGTGTTCAGCTTGCCGATGACGGCGTCCATGTCGAGGTCATTAGACATTTTGTGTCTATGTTCCGATTTTCGGGATCCGCAAACCCCTTAGCCTATTGAACCAGGCTCGATGGCCTTCGGCTGCAGGTTTCGGTCGGCCCTGGCCGAACCTCGCTCGCTTCGGCCCAATCAGTATTTGGCCATCGGTTTCATTCTGCTCAAGGCGGTCGAGTGCCCACGGCTCCAACACTTCCCACCACTCGCGTGATTCAACTCACGCAGACTCCCAAGCGCCGCCGCGCCCACGCACCAAGAGAGCTAGCCCCCCGCGACGCCCGTCATCTCACTTCATCTTCCGCTGAATCTGCGAAAGCTCCTGCTTAATTCCCCGCAGCTCGTAAACGACATCGCGCAACTGCCCCTCGATCGAGGGCTGCGTCATCGCCGGCGCCGGCCGAAAGATTTCAAACGCGGCAATCAGCGCCAGCACCAGCACAATGGTTCGGGTCTCGTGGTTTGGGGTTTCCATGGTTTTCTCCCTTGGGTTGGTCTTCTCGCTACCCGACTCGAAACTCGACCACCGAGCCCGGCCCCTGCTACTTCACACGCATGCCCTCCAACCGCCAGGTAACTATCTTTCGCAACCGACTCGCTCGACTC
>JABDJF010000280.1 GCA_013002645.1 Myxococcales bacterium | reverse complement strand
CCTCGATACCGCCACGGCGCAGCACATCGATGCTGATGACGGTTTCCATTTCCTCGCTGCCCTGTGCGAGTAGCACCAGGGCAGTCGGCTGTTCGCTCATCGCAGATCCTCGCAGTTTCGCGACTTGTCGGCTTTGCAGATTTCCTCGATTCGCTCACGGAGGGCCGCCTCGAGCTTGGTCAGCCCAAGGCTTTTGGCCAGCTCCATGGCCGCTGCAGCGCTCGCTCGGTCGACCACGAACGCCTTCAAGCCGAGCAAGGCACTCACCCGCTGGCCCGATCTGCAATGCACGACCGCGGGCAGCGCGTCCTGCTCTCCGAGCGCTTTGGCGAGCGAGTGTGCGTTCGCTTCGGTAAGCCCGGCTGGACCCGGGACCGGGATGGACACGAATTTCATGCCGAGGCGCTCTACCGTAGCCTGCTCGCCCTCATCACCCGGCTCGCTCTCGGCGCGCAGCGTGATGACGGTCTGGTATCCCGACTGTTGGATCGCTTTCAGCTGCTCTGGGGAAGGCTGGCCTCCGATCAGTAAGCCGCTCTTGGTGACGCGCGCATTGGGGATCGGAACCAACGGTGGCGTTTGGTCGATGTTCTTCGGAGCGCTTGGCTTCTCGGGCTCGCCGTCCGCCAACGCCTTCGGCAGAGCAGCCAAGAGACCGCTCAGCGCGATCAAAGAGACGATTGGAATTGCACGATTCAGCATTGGACCCCTCTCTCAACAATGTTCTCGAGGTCGTGCGTCGTCAACCATGCACCGCTTTTGCTTCATGGGCTACCTCACACCTTTGCCGCCGTGAATCGCGCGAGCCGCGACGCGCCCGGAATACACGCAGCCCCCGAGGAATGACCCCTCCAGGGCGCGTTTTCCGTGCATGCCGCCGCCGCCAAAGCCGCAGGCCTCGCCGACCGCAAAGAGATTGGGGATGGCGTTGCCCTGTGTATCGAGAACCATCGCGTCGAGGTCGACTTGAATCCCCCCTAGGCTCTTGCGCGTGAGAATTTGGTTCCGAATAGCGATGAGGGGCATGGCGTCGGGATCGAGAATTGGGGCCATATTGCAGGTTCGAAGCCGATCGCCGAGGTACTGGCGGACGTGTGCGATTCGGCGGAGTTGGTCGTCGTTCTGCAATTTGGAGCCACGCTCGATGTTGGCGTCGTAGTCGGAGATTTCCCGCTCCAACAATTGGACATCGACGTCTCTGCTGCCGGCCAGGGCGTTCATCTTGTCGGCGAGCTCCGCTATGCTTCCCGCGGTGACGAAGTCTGGGCAGTGGTCGATGAACTCCTGAACCTGCTCGCCGTTGCCTTGCAGGAGCCGGATGACGAAGGCCATCATCTTCTTTTCGCGAACGGCCTGGTTGAACTCAGCGCCCGAAATCGCGAACTCTTTGTTGGCGATCTTGCGGTTCATCACCTGCCATGAGTATTTCTTCTTCTCGCGGCAGATGCGGTCGACCAGAAGAAGCGTGTCGTACGAACCGACCAGTGGCGGATCGACGAAACGGCGGCCCTCGTAGTTGAGCCAGAGGGCGGACTTCCCTGGCACCATGCTCAAGCCGTGGTTTGGGAAGAGTGGTTCCCAGTGCCGAATGCCCGCGGCGTAGTTCCACATTTTTTCGAGGTGTGTGACATTGGCTCCGAGCTCCGCGGCGCGTTCGAGGAGCTTCCCATCGGCTTCGGGGATCGAGCCGTTGAGCATGGGCTCGGGCGGTTCGCCCCATTGTTCTCTCGGCCAAACCTCGCGCACCTTGTCATGATTGCCGGCTATCCCGCCCGCCGCGATCACGACGGCGTCGCCCAGCGCCTCGAACGAGCCGGCGCCATGCGTCCCGTGGCAGCCCACGACTTGGCCGCGCTCCCGAGTTAGGCCGTCGACCTTGTGGTCGAAGTGGAGCTCGAGCCGCCCGGCTTTTTCGTGCGCCTCGAGCCTCGGAATCAGAGGCAGGACGATACCTTCGCCCGTACCCCAGACGATGTGAAACCGTGGTACCGAGTTTCCGGGTACGAAGTAGCCGCGCTCGGTCCAGTTCACCGCCCGGAAGAAACTCACATCGCGTTCGGCGAGCCAGCCACGCACCTCTTCGGTGCAGCGATGAACGAAGGCTTCTGCCCAACGATATGGCCAGACGTCGTTCGGGTCGAGCTCGCCGTAGCGAACCCAATCGCGCATCGCTAGGTCGACGGAGTCCTTGATTCCGTTCTTTCGCTGTTCGGGCGAGTCGACGAAGAAGATGCCGCCGAACGACCAAACCGCGAGCCCACCGATCCGATCACGCGACGCCGCGTCCAACATGACGACACGCTTGCCGGCATCGAGCAGCTCGAGTGCCGTCACCATCCCTGCGAGGCCCGCGCCAATGACGACGACCTCTGCGCTGTACTTGCTCCTGCCAGGCATCGAAGACGCGCGAGCATAACAGAAAGACGGTTCCAAAGAAGGGAGCTTCTGCGGGCGTTTTTTCCGCTGTTCACGCCCGTGTCGTCGGGGCTTGCGTGCGGGCAATGGCCTTGTACGGTCCCAGCTCGGAGGGTAGATGCGAGAGCTCGATGGAAAAGTTGCCGTAGTGACGGGCGCTGGACACGGCATCGGGCGTGAGACTGCGCTCGCCCTCGCGGCCAAACGGTGCCGGCTTGCGATTTGCGATGTGAACGAGGCCGCACTCGAAGGTGTGCGTCATGAGCTCGAGGTCGGCGGTGCCGCCGTGACCGCGCATCGCGTCGACGTCTCCGACAAGGTACAAATGGAGGCTTTCGCGGGCGACGTCGTCCAGGCCCACGGGGCGGCCAACATCTTGACCAACAACGCCGGGGTCACCGTCTACGCTTCCTTCGAAGAGCACAGTGTGGAAGACCTCGAATGGATCCTCGGCGTGAACCTTTGGGGCGTGATCTATGGCTGCAAGTTCTTTCTCCCGCACCTCAAAGCGAGCGCCGAGGGCCACATCGTCAACCTGTCGAGCGTGTTCGGGATCATCGCGCCCCCGCTTCAGACGAGTTACGTGGCTAGCAAGTTCGCGGTCCGGGGTTTCAGCGAGTCGCTACGGGTGGAGTTGGCGGACGACCGCGTTGGGGTCACCTCAGTCCATCCCGGCGCGATCAAGACGAACATCATTCAGAATGCTCGCTTGGTGACCGACACGCACCAAGAGCTCCGAGACTCGACTCAAGAGCTTTTCGATCGACTTGGCACCACGCCCGACGTCGTTGCCGCGCGGATCGTCAAGGCCATCGAGTACAACTCGCCGCGTGTGTTGATCACAAAGGAAGCCCGAGTGGCGGATGCGCTGAAGCGTCTGATGCCGGCCACGGCCGACGGGATCGTGGCGCGTGTGTTCAAGAGGATCTCTCCTCGGTAGCTGTGGCGGCTGTTCGACGCGAACCTTTCGGAGACTTCAGCGTGCTCCGCCGCGAATCGAGCGGTGCAGAGACGGTCACCGTTCACTTCGCGCACGCAACGGGCTTCAACGCTGAAACTTACCGGCGCTTCGGCGATCTCCTCGAGCCCTCGATTCGCATGGTCATGATGGACGCACGCGGGCACGGCAGATCAAAGGCCCACGCCGACCCGCGGAAGCTGCGCTCCTGGCGCCCCTACGCCAAGGACTTGGAGCGATTCGTCCAAACGCTCGAGCAGCCCGTCGTTCTCGCCGGCCACTCGATGGGCGGGACGGTGAGCATGGCGCTCGCGGCCGCACGACCAGAGCTGGTTGGAGGGCTGGTGCTGGTCGATCCGGTCATCCTGGCACCCCGGAGCATTCCGATGGCTACGGTCGCACGGACGCTGGGCGTGTCGGATCGGTTGCTCCCCATTGCGCAGATGGCCGCGCGCCGACGCGAGGAGTTCGGTTCCAGGCAAGAGGCGGTGGAGCACTACGTGGGCAAGGGCGCCTTTCGCACCTGGCCACGAGATTGGATCGAAGCGTACGTCGACGGGGGTATGGTCCCAACCGAAGCAGAGACGGTGCGCTTGAGCTGCGAACGAGCCTGGGAGAGCAAGACCTTCGCCTCGGCAACCGTGAGCCCGTATCGCATCCTCAGGAAGGTTCAGTGCCCCATCACCCTGATCGCTTGCGCGGATCGTCAGCCGCCGTTCGACCACGAGGCACGCGATGCGTTCATGCGAACGAAACCGGAAACGCGACTTCTGCTCCTCGAGGACGCCAGTCACTTCATCCCGATGGAGCATCCAAACATCGTGGTTGAGGAAATCGAGCGCATGGCAGCGCTCTTGCGCTCAGAGCTCGGATAGCTCGCGCTCGAAGCCGCCCGACAAGATAGGAAAGCGGCACCAGGTCTTCGGGTCGAGGTTCTTGTCGTCGACGTGAAACGAAGGCGCGTAGCGCTCTCGCTTCCATTGGTTGCGCGACCAGAGCCGGAAGAACCGCGTCACCCAGCCACGCAGAGTGTCCTCGTCGTAGTCCGAGAATTCGCTTCCTAGAATCTCGAGGCAGTCGGCGGGCGGCAGCTTGTCTCCGATCGCTAGCCGTTCGATCACGTCGAGAACCGGGTAGGGCATCAGATCGCCTTCATCGGTCTGCTCGCTGCTCTTTGGGCGGAGCTCGGCCGTCGGCGTTTGCACGTTGACGGCACGCAGGGCCGGAATCGGCTGCATGCCCTCGGGGCCTTTTCGCTCGAGCCAAAGAAGCCACCGACGAAGGAAAGCCTTGTCGATTCCGGCAATCGGACTGAGGCCACCACAGGTGTCGCCGTCCATCGTCGCGTAACCGACCGCCGCCTCGGAGCGATTGCTCGTCGACAGGAGCAGCGCGCCCCGCATGTTCGCCAACATCCAGACACTCGGACCACGCGCGCGAGCCTGGATGTTCTGCAGGGTGATATCGTCTTTTTCCCAGGTCAGGGGACGCGCGACGGCATCGGAAATCAGGCTCTCGTAGGCGTCGACGATGTGCTGTACGTCGAGGATGTAGAACGTGGCGCCGATCGCCTCGGCGACGGCCGTGGCGGCGTCGCGCGTGACCTGTCCGCTGTTTTCGGTCGGCTGGTAGGCGCAGCAGAGGAGCGT
>JABDJF010000229.1 GCA_013002645.1 Myxococcales bacterium | reverse complement strand
TTGCTCTTCCTTATCGCGTGGATCTGGTCGGCAATCCCGAGACGGAGGTGCTTCACGGCGGCTGCATAACCAGCCTGATCGACGCGACTTGCGGCGGAGCGGTCATCATGTCGCTTGCAGCTCCGCGGCGAATCGCAACGCTCGATCTTCGAATCGACTACGTCCGTCCGGCACTGCCGCACCAAGAAGTGATCTGCGGCGCCCATTGCTACAAAGTCACCAAGCACGTAGCATTCGTGCGCGCCAGAGCACATCATGGTGACAAGGTAAACCCCATTGCAACCGCATCGGGGACGTTCGTGATCTTCCCGGACGAAGGTCGGCGCACGGAAGACGCGGTGTCCAAGTGAGACTCCGCGACGCGGTGGTGGACCTTCGCCAGACTGGCGACTTCAGGTCGCTCCAGGAGGCGATCCCCTACGCCCGATTCATGGGCATCAGCGGCAAGCTCGTCGACGGCGAGGTTATCGGCCGAATGCGCTACTCGGATCACCTCGTCGGCAACGCAAGTGTGCCCGCGCTTCATGGCGGCACGCTTGGCGCGCTCATGGAGTCGACGGCAATCTTCAAACTGCTCTGGCACGGGGAGACGACGGCAATCCCCAAGACGATCAACATCACCGTCGAGTACCTCCGCGGCGCCAAACCTCAGGACGTGCTTGCTCGGGCGGAGTTCACGCGGCGCGGAAGGCGAGTCGCCAACGTTCGTGTGTTCGCATATCAAGACGATCCCGACTGCCCGGTCGCCGTGGCAACGGCGCACTTCCTCCTGGTTCAGGACTGAGATGAACAAGCAGCCCATTCACGGCCTTTGCAACGCCGAGCTGGCCCAACGCGCCAGGGCGATGTTACCGCGCGGTTACGGAATGGCTCGGCGGATCCATCGACAGGTCATGCACGAAGGGCGTTTCGAACCGGAGAGCTTCGGGCTCGGCCCGGAGGCCGCTGGGGCCTGGCGTGCGGCGTTTTCCTTCGAGCTCCCGGAGCTCGTCGCCGTGAAATCCGATGACGGCGAACATGGTGCGACCTCCAAGATGGTCTTGCGATTGAAAGACGGGCTCGAAGTCGAGTCGGTCCGCATCCCCATGGGGCAAGGTCGATACACGCTCTGCGTCTCGAGCCAAGTCGGCTGCAAGATGGGCTGCACCTTTTGCGAGACTGGGCGCATGGGGTTACTCCGCCACCTTCGGACCGACGAAATCATCGCGCAGTTGCTCGTCGCAAGGCATCGCCTCGGCTGGCCGATTCGCAATCTCGTTTTCATGGGAATGGGGGAAGCGCTCGACAATCCCGAGAACGTCCTCCAGGCGTTGCGTGTGTTGAACGACGAAGCCGGCCTGGCGATCGCTCAAGAGCGTCTGACGATTTGCACAGTCGGGCACGTCCATGGAATCCGGCTTCTCGACGAGCTTGGTTTCAAGCGTCTCAATCTTTCGATCAGCTTGAACGCGGCCAACGACTCGCTGCGGAACGAGCTGATGCCGGTCAATCGACGCACCGACCTGGCGAAGCTTCAACAGGCGCTCGTGGCGTATCGCCCCCGTCGCAACTTCGCCCTCGGCGTCAACTATTGTCTCTTGCCCGGGATCAACGACACCGAGGCCGATGCTCGCGCGGTGGCCGCGTTTTGCAGGCCCCTCGATCGGGTTCTCGTCAACCTCATTCCCTACAATCCCGGCTCGATCCCGCTAACGCGCGCGCCCGAGGAGTCCGAGGTCGAACGTTTCATCGGCTGGCTTCGTGCCGAAGGCTTGCCGGTTCGCGAGCGCGTGACCAAAGGCCGTGGCGTCATGGCCGCCTGTGGGCAGCTCGGCAACCCCGCCGCCCGCGCGAAGCTCAAGGCGCTAGCCGCCGTGCGGGTCTAGCTCTTCCGGCCCTTTTTGCCGCGGTACCGCACCCGGATGGGCGTCCCTTGGAAGCCGAATCGCTTGCGGATCTGATTGACCACGTATCGCTGGTAGCTGAAGTGCACATCCTTGGGCGAGTTGGTCATGATGACGAACGTCGGCGGTGCGACGCTCGCCTGGGTGATGTAGTAGAGCCGAACCGACCGATGATGCATGGTGGGCGGTGGGTGCTTCTCTAGAACTTCTTCGAAAAAGCGGTTGAGCTCGGCCGTGCCAATACGCTTGCGATGCTCGGCCACCGCGTCGTCCACGCGCCCTAGCAGAGCCTTGATGCCTCGTCCCTCGAGCGCACTCACCGTCACCATGGGTGCCCACGGTACGAAGGCCAAGACTTCGCGCGTTCGATCCATCGCCTTCTTCTGCGCGTCCCGGCTCAGCAGGTCGGTCTTGTTGAGCGCGATGATCAGGGCGCGGCCTCGGTCGTGGACGAGGCCGGCGATCTTTGCGTCCTGCTCGCCGATCCCCGCTGCGGCGTCGATCATGAGTACGACGACGTGGCTGCGCTCTATCGACCGGATCGCTTGCAGCACGCTCAGGCCTTCGACGCCGCGCTTCTTCACGCTTCGTTTGCGGCGAATCCCGGCGGTGTCGATCAGGATCAGGTTCTGCCCGTCGCGTTCGACCAGTGTGTCGATACTGTCGACGGTGGTTCCCGGCCGGTCGTCGACCAGCTGACGCTCTTCACCGGAGAGTTGATTCACCAGCGAAGACTTGCCCGCGTTTGGCCTGCCGATGATCGCGACGCGCGGGACGTCGAGCGCCGGTTCGCTGATCTCCACGACCTCGGGGAGGTGGTCGAAGATCGCCTCTTCCAAGTCTCCGATGCCTCGCCCGTGAAGCGCAGAGATCGGCATGATCGAGCGAATACCGAGCTCATAGTACGACACCGCGTCGTGCTCCCTTGCCTGCGAGTCCGCCTTGTTGGCGACGAAGATCACCGGCTTGCCGGCGTCGCGCAGCAGCGCAGCGGCTTCACGGTCCGCGGGCAGTGGATCGACCGTGGCATCCACTACGCACACGACGACATCACACTCTTCGAGCGCCAATCGAACCTGGCTCGTGATGCCAGCCTTCATCGGATCGTCGCTGTCCGGGTCGAAGCCGCCGGTGTCGATCA
>JABDJF010000790.1 GCA_013002645.1 Myxococcales bacterium | reverse complement strand
ACCTGTGCAAGGGCAAACGTCATTAGACCATTCAGCACCATTTTGAAGTGTGGGTTGTTCACTCTGTTTCTCCCTTTGTAAGCTTTCCTTGTTGTGCTCTGACTAGCCTGAGGTCGTCACCAAGGTGACCAACTCGCGGTCGGCCGGTTCGTCCCACGTGGCCTGTTTCGATGGGTTGATCTCGACCTGACCCGTCGACGGCGTCCGAATCCCGAGCGCTGTCTCTCCCCGCGCCGCGGCCGACGCCTCCAGCTCGTCGAACGAGGCCGTTGCGGAGTCCGTGTATTCCGTGAGGGGGCGGAAGGTGACGTCGGCTCCCCCAAACGTGATCAGCTCGTCGAACACCACCTGGACCTCCGGCCACAGAGCCACTTGCGTCATGAGATGGCTGAGGACGAGCGGACTGATGATCAGCTCTCCGCGCGAGCGGGCGACCAGCGTCGCGTTGTCGGGGTCGAGGAGCTCCATGATGACGTTCGCCTCTAGATCGTGCTCGCGAAAAAGCTCGTCGACGATGAGCGATCCCATGAGTGTCCGGGCATCGGATTCCTCGGCTGATTCGGTCCAGTCACTCCCCATGAACACGATGCGGTCGGCACCCTCGGGCCCGAGAGCCCGCATCTGATCCGAATCGGTGAAGTTGACCTCAACGTGTGCGACCGTCACCGTTGGGTTCGCGGCCGTGACCTTGGCGAGCAGCGCTTCGCGCTGAGCAATCGGGACCTTGGACGCAACGCGGACCTCGTAGCGTTCGTCATCATAGGTCCCGAACTCGGTGATGAGAGCCGGCACGCGATGACTCCAGCCGAGGATCAGAATCCGTCTTGCTGCGATTGCGCCGGAGGCGGTACCCGCTCCGCCCGCTCCTCGCGCAAAGACGGACCGAAAGGGGGATTCCGACGGTTTCGATGCCTCGTAGCTCGGCGCCAAAATGACCAATCTGTCCCCCTCGGCCACCTGGATGCCTGATGAAGGGTTGAGAATGGGTTGAAGGCGGCCTTTCGAACGTCGAACCAACCCCATCAGGACGGCGTCCGGAAATCGTGCGTGGAGCTCATCGACCTGCATGCCGACGAAGCCGTCTCCTTCGCGGATGTAGATCCCGTTGCCCTTTTGGTGGGTGAGGATCTCGTCGAAGACGCGGGACAGCCCGGGATGGCGGATGTTCTGGGCAAGCAGCCGACTCACGAAGCCGTCGCTCGAGATGATCTCGGCATCGGCTTGGTAGGCACGTCGTGCGAGCCTGACGTTCTTCGCTTCGAAGATCTCGGCCACGACGCGCGGTGGTTGTTCCTCTTCGATCACGAGAGCCTCGAGCGAAAGCAAAGTCTTAATCGACTGGGTATCGCTCTGAACGGAACCTCGAACGAAGTCCGCGCCCGGGATCAGGATCACGGCCGCGTGCGCGGCATCCACACGGGCGAGGTGCTCTGGACGCAAGGGGGACCCTGAGCGGACAGTGACGCGCCGCTCATCCCAGGCCGGCCCCACCGCATCCCGCAGGTTCTGAACGAACGCTGCGCTGACCTTCTCGGCAAGCACGACGATATGGACGCTGTGATCGCCTCGCCGCTCGAGAAATCGTCGAGCAGGACCCTGCGACAGCAAGAGCTCGCGGATGATGGAATCGGTGCGGTTCGTCCATCCGAGGACCAGGATGTGACCGTCGCGCACGACCGGCGTGAGCCCGGCCTCGAGCTTTTCCATCCGCGCGTTGAGCCCCTGGGTCATGATGGCGACCAGCGCGCCCAAGAAGACGACATACCCGAGCACCGTCAGAACCGTCGATACCGTACGGTTGAACAAGCCGACGTCATCGCCGAGATAGCCCGGGTCGCTCAGGCGCAAGAACGACCACCAGGTGGCCTCCGGCAGGTCACCAAACCCGTGTCCTAAGACGATCACCAGGAGCCCGCCGAGCAGGGAGATCGAGAGAATCAGCAACGCCACCACGGCGACGCGGTGCCAGAGACCTCGAACGAGCCAACGCTCGATAGCGAACTTCGCTCGATCGAAGGGGCGAAACGTCATGACACCCAAGCTACCGCGAAACGCGGATGCATGACGAGAGGATGGCACTCGTCATCTCGACACATCGTCCACTCCATGATCCGTCAACCATTGACTCAATGGGGCCGGGAGCTCCGCAGGGCGGTCTCCCCAGTCGTAGACGACTGCTGTCTTTGCGGCGACGTCGTGAAGGGCACGTTGCCTCGCATCGAAGACCACGCCCAGCATGCCGACGACTGTTGCGATGCTGATGGGCAGAACCAGGGCGCGAATGGCTGCATGGCTCGGACGGACCGGCGGTCCCTCCCTCTCGACCACCTTGATCCCCAGGACGCTCATTCCCGGTGTCCTCCCCGAAATCGCGACTCCGACCCAGAAGTAGAGGAAAAACCAAATCGAGAAAGCCACGATGCCCAGCACCCCGGCGCGCCAGTCCCACTGCAGGTCCGCTTCGAGCACGACGTTGATCGACCCCACGATGATGGTGGTGATCAGGCCGGCGCCAGTGAACACCACGAACGAATCGATCAAGTACGCGAGCAGGCGGGACAAGGGTCCAGCGTAGTACCCGCTCACCCTGGTGCGGCCTGGGGCCGAAGCAGGTCGGCCTTCAGTCTTCTCCGACACCAGCCCCGGAGGGCCGAGTGGCTGCGCAGCGGGATCGCGACCGAGGAGGCGATCCACGAGCCCCATGATCAACGTATCCAAGCCCACCGCTTGGCGACGCGCGATGTCCAAGGTGGAACCGGCGACATGGCTCGTGCTTTGAGCCACCAAGCCGCCGACGTTGGCCCGACTCGTCACCGCCTCGACGTCGACGCGGGCGACCAGCCGGTTGACATCGACTCCGTCGAGCAAGCGGTTCACGTCGATCCCGTCCAGCAAGCGGTCGACGTCGACGTGGTCGAGAAGACGGTCGACGTCGACGCGATCGAGAAGCTGATTGATATCGATACGAGTGAGCATCTCGTCGAGCTCGACCTGCCCGATCAGCGCATCGATGTCGACGCGGTCGAGCACGGCGTTGATGAGTCTGGCTCTACGCTTGTCATCAC
>JABDJF010000220.1 GCA_013002645.1 Myxococcales bacterium | reverse complement strand
TGTGCCAGTGCAGCGCGACACCGCTTACGGCACGATTCGCGAGTTCGGGGATACATCCGATCAGGACCCGACCGAACCGCTCGACGCGGTTCAGGATCCGGATGTCTCGTTTGGCTCCTACGAAGCTTTAACCACGGACTCGCGCTTTCACTACGAGCCTCGCGGCCTGCGCGTCGTCAGCTAGCGCCGGCGCAACCGATCGAGGTCGGCGGGGCGGTCGACGTCGAATCCAATTCCGCTGCTGGCTTGAAAACTCACGACGAGACCAAGGCGGCGGGCCACTTCATGGTGACGCTGGAGGCTATCGTCATGTCCGAGACAGCTCGGAAGCACGGTTGCCGGTTTGACCGCAATGACATTGGTGCCTCGCTGCGCAAGATCGGGAACCAGCACGACGTCGCTTCGCTCGAGTTGTTGCGCTACGCCGGTGATATCTTCCGTAGTGAGGTCGGGTAGGTCGCTCATGCAGATCAGCACGCTGGTCGCGCCCCGTTCCTCCAGTTTCTGGAGAGCGCTGTCGACTACTTCGGCCAAGCCCCGGCTCTCGTCCGCATCCGAGAGCGCGAGCACCCCCATGCGTTCGGCGAGCTCGAGAGGCTGAACCGAATCGCTCACGGCGGCGACCGCGTCGATGTAGGTGGACTTCTGGAGAACCCGGACCACGTGCTCGAACAAGGAGCGCGCCAAGTCGGCGCGCTCGGAGGGAGCCAGCACCTCGGAGAGCCTCGACTTGCCTCGGTCGAATCCCTTGATTGGAACTAGCGCCCAGCGACTCATGTCAGATCCCGAGCAAATTCGATCAGCTCAAGGGCGAAGCGTATCCGATCTTGCCTAGTTTGAATGAGGATGTTCGTTTCGAGGGTCGGATAGGCGGCCCCAAAGGAGTCCCCGTGCTGGACGGCGAATCCATCGAGCAGGCCATTGTAGTGGATTGCGACGGACTCGGCCGACGGGGGGCGGCCGCCAATTTCCAAAATCATGCCCGCAAGCGGACCCTTGACCGCGTTGCCGTTCAGGATCGGGCTTACGGCGACCGTTGGCGTGCGGCGAACCGCTTCGGACACGCCAGCCAATCTCAGGATCGGGTCGATTGAAACGTAGGGGTTGGAAGGGCAAATCAGGATGAGATCGGCGGCTTTCAGCGCAGCCAGGACGGCCGCCGTCGTTTCACCCATGCCTCCAAGCCGTGCTTCGCTGACCGAAGGTGCCGCGCGTTCCTTGACCAGCCACTCCTGGAACGCGAGCTCTTCGCCGTTCTTGGTGAGTATGCTCGTGGGACATGGTGCATCGCTCATTGGCAGAATGGGCCGCTCGACGCCGAGTGAATCGCACAGCTTTGCGGTCGCCTGCGTGAGCGACTGGCCTAGAGCCAGGGCCTGCGTTCGTACGAGGTGAGTGACCAGGTCACGGTCACCGAGTTGGAACCAGTCGTCGATGCCGCGGCACCTAACTTCCCGGAGAACCTCGAAGGTGTCGCCGTCGATTCCCCAGCCGCGGTCCTCGGGAGAAAGACCCGCGAGCGTGTACATCACCGTGTCGAGGTCAGGGCTGATGTGAAGCCCCCAGTGCTCGAAGTCATCGCCGGTATTCACGATGGCGGTGAGCGACCCGGGTGGGAGCACGCGATCGAGCCCGTCGACGAGCCGCGCCCCGCCCACACCTCCAGCCAGTGCGACGACGGACATACCGTGCTCCGACGCAGCGCTCATGCGTACAGGTCGTCTTCAGGATCTCGAAGCAAGACCGCTGCGGAATCGTGTGACGCTTTGAAATGAAGCCCCCGGACCAAGGTCAACGGACGCCCTTCATTGGCTTGTCCGGCGACGAGGTCTGCCGCCGCCGCGATGGAGTCGGCGACTGCAGACTCGGTAGCTTGCAGGACGCGGCCATGGCGATCTACCGCACCGCGGCGATCCCAGACCGCCGGCAGCCCCGCAACGCCAAGTGCAAAGCCTACCGTGC
Organism: Myxococcales bacterium; assembly: GCA_013002645.1. Lineage (GTDB taxonomy): Bacteria > Myxococcota_A > Polyangia > Polyangiales > Houyiibacteriaceae > SG8-38. Next base: position 1,825 of record JABDJF010000220.1, on the reverse strand, counting down.
CACGTCGAAACGGACGTCCCCAGGAGTCGGTCACGAGAACCGCGACTTCCGCCGCGTAGCGCTCGCAGAGCCTGCTCCGAAGCAACGCTGCGGTCGCATCCGGATCCCGAGGCAAGGTCAGCACCCAGGGGCCGCTTCCTTTTGAGGCGTTTGACGGCGCGGCGTTGCTCGAGTCGATTCCGGCATTGGCCGAAATGAAACCCAAACGGTGCCGGACAATCAGTGCGCCGCTGGTCTTTCGCGAGATGGCAACGCTCTCTCGCAGTATCAGCTCTACGAGGCGGGGGTCCTTCATGAGCTCTCCGCCAAGCTCATGGGCGGCGTCGCTCGGAACGATGCTTGCCAAGTCGACGAAGCAGCCTTCAGCGCGGGAGACGATCTTGCTCGCGATGACGATCACGTCTCCATCGGCAAGAGAGATCTCGGCGCGCTCGAGGCTGGAGGCGACCACCTCGAAAAGGTCATCGCCGACCTCGATCGTCGGCACGCCGGCGACCGTACGAACCAAGAGCTCCGGCCCGACGCGGAGGTCGACCGAACTCGGCTCGTCGCGGCTCACTCTGTCTCCGGAATGCCCGTAATGCGAATCCCGGATCCGACGCTCTTGTAACGGCGATTGATGTGCAAGAGAACCGGCGTGATCGACTCGAGAGCAATGGCGTTTTTCAAGACACCGGCATCGACGCCTCGGAGGCCCAGATCCGCGACCAAGGAAATGACGGTTGCCCTTGCTTCCTTGTCGTCACCGCAGACCAGCACATCGCAATCGAACGTATGGGCCGGGTTGCTCAGGTGCTCCGAGCTGATGTGGTGAAGCGCCGCGACGAGCCGCGTGCCTTCGTTGAGCAAGGCACGGGCCTCCAAGGCGGCCGCTTGCCCTTCTGGCAAGTTCACGGAGCGGACCTTGGGCGGCTGCAGAGGCACCGTGATGTCGACGATGACTTTGTCTCCAACCACGTCCTTGATCGAGTCGAACGTGGGGCGATGCGCGCCGTAGGGAACCGTGACGACGATCAGGTCGGCGTGCTCGCAGGCTGCGACGTTGTCGGCGCCCTGGACGCTGACACCAAATTCCTGTGAAAACTCGGCAGCCTTTGCCGCACCCTTTTCGGCCTGGCGAGAGCCGATGAACACGTCGTGCCCCGCCTTCGCCCAACGAACGGCCAAGCCTCGACCTTCGCGCCCCGTGCCACCTACGATTCCGATCTTCATTGCTGCCTCACGAATTGAGCTCGGCCATAAAGCGGAGCGTGTCCATATCTTGCGAACCGACCATCAGAGTTCCGACAGGCGAATCTTTCCAGCGTTGGAATCGATCGCGTATGCGATCTTTCGATCCGACGAGATAGAGCGCGTCGACCAACTCGTCGGGCACCGCAGCAATCGCTTCATTGCGCTTGCCGTCCAGAAACAGCGTTTGGACTTTCTCGCAGGCTTCTTCAAAGCCGACGAGGCTGAGATAGTCCTTGTAGAAGTTCTTCGTTTTCGAACCCATCCCGCCGATGTAGAGCGCGAGTTGCATCTTGCAAGGCGTCATCGCGTGCTCGGGGTCGCCAATGATGACGACCACCGTTGGCGCGATGTCGAAGTTACCCAGGCCCTTGCCGTTGCCTGCCTTTACGAAGCCTCGCTCGAAGTTCTTCATCAACACTTCCGGACGTTCCGGGTGCATGCAGGTGAGCAAGCAGCCATCCGCGATTTCCGCAGACATTTGCTGAGACTTCGGAGCCATCGAGCCAGTGAAGACTGGGATGTCCGCACGCGCGCGTATCATGCTGCGAAGCGGTTTGCCCTGGCCCGAAGAGCCCGGCCCGCGATACGGAAT
>JABDJF010000195.1 GCA_013002645.1 Myxococcales bacterium | reverse complement strand
GTCGTTCGTACCCGTCGGGTTGAGCGTGATATCGCAATCATCGGTGGCCGTCGCGGGAGCATCGGGAACGATGTAGGCGGCCGCGTCGGGGATGTCGTCGCAGCCCTTCGGTACCGGGGCGCCGCCCATGCCGCCGTCGCCCGCGGCGCCGCCGCTGCCCGCGGTCCCACCCGTGCCGGTGACCGCGCTGTCGTCGCTGCAACCTGTGATGGCGATCATGGACGCAAGAACTGCGCTGATAAGAACTTTGACTTTCATAAGCGGGTCTCCTCCTCCAGAGATTCGGCCTGATTTCTAACACAAAAAAGAACTTTGAAAAGTGAGGGGTTCTCACAATCCTGAGGTTTCCGCCAGAGTCTCGAAATCTATGGACTTTTGTCGCGGTACGGGCTGGTCTCATCCATGTAGACGGCCAGGTATCCCTTGAGCAGAGTCTTCATCTCGATGATGATCTGATTTCTCAATTCGGTGTCGTCCTCGGAGAGGGCCCAGTCCTGCAACGCATTTGCCGCTTGGATGGCTGCCCGCGTAACCAGCTGAATGCGATCCGGCGGAATCAATTTTTGCAGCGCGGGGTGAAATGCGAGCATGGCAGCCACGCGCTCGTTGGATTCATCGGTGATCGCGCGGAACTCTGGTGTCGGACGAATGCTGAGCAGCAATTGGAGATAGCCGGGCTGCGCGGCGAACCCCTCGATCGTCGCGTCGATGGCGCGATCGATCGCCTGATCCCAAGGAAGAACGCCGAAATCCTCGGCGATTAGGCTCGCCGTCTTCAGATCGACTTCTTCCATCACGCGCCGAGCAAGCTCGGCGAGCACGGCGAGCTTGTTCGGGAAGTACTGGTACACCGAGCCGATGGGCACGCCTGCTTTCTCGGCGATCGCGGCCGTCGTGATCTTGTCGACCGGCGTTTCTCCGAGAAGGTCTGAGGTCGCGTCCAAGATTCGCTCCACGCGGTCCCGCGAGCGTTCCTGACTGGGCTTGCGTCGTGGCGTGAGCTGATCGGTCAATTTGTTCGCCATCGGTGTAGAGCCCCTGGGGCCGGAATTACCGGAAAAACCAAGGAGTGACCAGACCCTGCGCATTTTCGCACCTAGATCGCAGCGACGATCGCGCGCTACACTGGGACTTCACCGACCGCCTTTGTATGAGCACTCCTTCCACGACCAACGGACACCCGTCCACCGGCGCTTCGCCCGCCGAATCGAAGCCGGCATCGACCGACATCGATCTCGATGCCCCCGAGCAGTACCTCAACCGTGAGCTGACTTGGCTCGAATTCGTCAAGCGCGTCCTGCACGAAGCAGACGACAGCAGAACCCCGTTGCTCGAGCGTGTGAAGTTCATCGCGATCACCGGGTCGATTCTCGACGAGTTCTTCATGAAGCGCATCGGCGGCCTGAAGCAGCAGGTGGCAGCCGGCGTTCACAAGCTCACGGTCGACGGCCGCACGCCGACTCAGCAGATCAAGGAATCGCATGAGATCATCCGGGCCCTGGCCGGCGAGCAGCAGCGTCTCTGGGCCGGGCTGCAGGAGAAGCTTGGCGAGATCGACGTGAAGGTCGCGTCCTACGAGTCCCTCTCTGGCGGCGATCGAAGCTGGCTTCGAGACGACTACCTGGAGAACATCTTCCCACTGGTCACGCCTCAGGCGATGGACCCGGCGCACCCGTTTCCGTTCGTTTCGAATCTCTCTCTGAACTTGTTGGTGTCGCTCCACTACCCGAACGACCCCACACCCTTGATGGCCCGTGTGAAGGTGCCGCTCGGCTCCGGTGTTCCGCGGTTCATTCAAGTGCGCGATTCAATGACCTTCGTTGCGCTCGAAGAGATCATGGCCAACAACCTCGACCTTCTGTTTCCCGGAATGGTCATCGAACGCACCGAGCTGTTTCGGGTCACCCGCAACGCCGACGTCGAAAGTGACGAGGACAAAGCAGACGACCTGCTGGCGCTGATCGAATCGGAGCTTCAAGAGCGAAAATTCGCCCCCATCGTTCGCATCCAAATCGCTCGCGGCATGGACTCGACGCACCGCGGCCGCTTGGCGGCCGAGCTTGGCCTGGACGAGCAGGCTGACGTCTTCGAGGTCGACGGCTTCCTCGGGATCGGCGATTTGTTCCAGCTCGCGGTCCTCGACATCCCCGAGCACCGCGATCCTGACCACCGGCCGGTAGATCCGGCGAGCCTCGTGGGTCGAAGCAACATTTTTCACGCCATCCGGGAGCAGGGCGCTCTGCTTCTGCATCATCCCTACGAGGCGTTTGGGACGTCGGTGGAACGGTTCCTGCGCGAGGCAAGCGAGGACCCCAAAGTCCGCGCCATCAAGATGACCCTCTATCGGACGTCGTCGAAGTCCCGCGTCATTCAGCATCTGATCAACGCCGCGCTCAACGGCAAGCAGGTTGCCGTCGCCGTCGAGCTCAAAGCGCGTTTCGACGAAGAAGCCAACATCAACTGGGCGAGCAAGCTCGAGCAGGCGGGCATTCACGTGACCTACGGAATCGTGGGGCTAAAGACGCACTGCAAAATCATCTTGGTGGTCCGACGCGATCACGACGGATTGCGCCGCTACGTCCACCTCGGGACGGGCAACTACCACGAGGAGACGGCGAAGCTCTACTCCGACCTCGGGCTTCTCACCTGCGACCCCGACATCGGCCGCGACGGGACCGAGCTATTCAACTATCTGACCACCGGTTACAGACCAAACCGCAGCTACAAGAAGCTGTTGCCCGCGCCAAAGCTGCTCAAGCCTGCACTGCTCAAGAAGATTCGACGCGAGATTCGCAGGGTCAGCGAGGGGAAGAAGGGCGTCATCCAGATCAAGACGAACGCGCTCGAAGACGTCGACATTACGCGCGCTCTCTACGAAGCCTCACAGTCCGGTGTTCATGTCGACTTGATCGTGCGCGATTCCTGTCGTCTGCGTCCGGGCATCCCGGGGCTTTCCGAGAACATTCGCGTAGTCAGCGTGGTCGGCCGGTTCCTCGAGCACTCCCGGGTCTACTACTTCCGCAATGGCGGCGAGGAGGAATACTACATCGGCTCGGCCGATTGCATGACGCGAAACCTGGTGAGCCGGGTCGAGGTGCTGACCCCGGTGGAGCCCGAAGCGCTTCAGGCCGAGATCCGAACGGTTCTCAACATCCTCGTCGATGACCAACGCAGCGCCTGGGACATGCAGCCAGACGGAACCTACGTGCAACGCAACGGCCACAAGGACATCGACGGGACGCATCAGCAGATGATCAAGTGGGCCGAAGGGCGTTTTGCCGAGGCAAATCGACTACGACGCCGAAGCGCACGAGGTCCGCGGGGCCATGCACCGTCCGATGAATAACCGGCTGCTGCCGGGCGTCGCTCGTCATGGTTTCTAAGTCTGCATTGCTGTTTTCGACGCTCACGGTTGCCCTGCTGGTGACCGCCACTGGCGCGTCGCAGCGGGTCCTCACGGCATCCCCCACCTGTGAGGAGCTGACCATCATGGACTTCCTTGCGCGGCTCGATGAAGAATCGAGCCGCTACAAGCGAGGCCTCGACGTCCAGGATCGGCGAGACCTGTCGCAGCTTCGGCGCGAGGTCTGCGCACCGTATGTTGGCTATCGAGTGACGCGACAGCCCACCACGACCTGGACCAACGGGCGCATCATCGTGCGCGGCTATCTCGAGCTCAACCATCCAAACGGACGTCGGGCAAAGAGCCGCAGCGGCGAGTGGTTCTACCCCAGCGGCGCGAAGGCCAAGAGTGCGCTCGGACAGTGGGAGTATTCAAACGGCCTGCTGGCGCGGACCAAGCAGGGCCATTGGTACAAGCGGGACGGGACGTACGTCGAAGACCCGGACAAGGCTCGCCTCGAAGCATGTGAATACCTGGGAAGGCAGCTGTGCCCACTTGGCAAGGCGGACGACGACCTGCTCGCCGTGACCGTCATGGGCCTCATCAACAAGGCAGCTCCACCCAAAGAAGAGCCAAAGGCCGAAGAACCCAAAGGGGCTTCAGACCAAAGCGACTAGGGCCGAGCTGTGGTAAAACCGCCGTCCATGGCTCAACCCTCGCTTCGAACAGCCTCATCCCCCTCCGATCGCGAAGCCATTCTGCGCGCGGCCCAGGCATCTCCTGAGCTTGCCGGCCAGCACGATAAGCAAGGCTGGCTCGCGTTGTACGCCGACGACGCGATCGTCGAGGACCCCGTCGGAACCCCGGCCTCTCACAAGGGACGGCGGCAGGGTCGCCTGGGTGACGAGTTGGGCCGGTTCTACGAAGCATTCATTGCGGCAAGCGCAATCGAAATGGTCGTGCGCCAAGACATCGTCTCCGACAAGCATGTCTTTCGGGCGGTCGACATCCACACCGCCAACCTCAAGACCGGCCTCGAGATGAACGTTCCGGCCAACCTTCTCTACGAAATCACTTCGCGCGACGACGGACTCGCGATCAAGCGAATGCAGGCGCACTGGGAGCTCAACCGCACGAGCCGCATCCTGATGGGTCAGGGCGCGCTCGGGATGCGAACCATTGCGGTGATGAACTGGAGCATGCTGCGCGCGTTTGGGCCGAAGTGGCTCCTAGCGTATTTCAAGTCGTCGCAGAAGGGCGTCGGTCGTCCAGGCAAAGAGCTCGTCGAGCGGTTTGCGCACTTGGCAGGTCACGACGCCCTCGATGTGTTTGCGTCGGGGGCCACGGTCGATTTGCCGGGCGGTGCGAAGGCCTCCGCGCCCGAGTTCCTCGAAGGCTGCACGTCGCTCGAAGTGCGGGACCTCCTCGCATCGGGCCGCACCGTTTCGGGGCTCGCGACGATCGAATGGGGCGCACGCAAGCGCGAGGCTGGGTTCGTCGCCGAGCTCGATGCGTCAGGGAGTCGGGTCCGAGGTCTTCGCTGGTTTTGGGAGGCATGATGGTAAAAAAGGTGGCTGGCTGGCTGGGCGGCGCGTTATTGGTGCTCTTGCTCTATCTCTTCTTATGGCCTGTGCCCATTGATCCGATCTTCTGGGAACCGCCGGCCGCGCCTGCGCTCGACGGCGATTTCGCGGAGAACCGCGTGCTCCAAGGCATGGAGCTGTTCGCGACGCCGAACGGACGCGGGCCCGAGGACGTCGCAGTCGACTCCGAAGGCCGCGTCTACGTCGGTCTCGAGGATGGGCGAATTCTTCGCTACGCTGCGGATGGATCCGATCCCAAGCCGTTCGCCGACACGGCTGGGCGGCCGCTCGGCCTCGACTTCGACAACGACGGTAAACTCATCGTTGCGGATGCGGTCAAGGGCTTGCTTTCGATCGGCCAAGACGGCGCGATCGAGGTTCTGTGCACCGAAGCAGATTCTGAGCCGTTTGGCTTCACCGACGACGTCGACGTCGATTCGCAGAACGTCGCTTGGTTCTCCGATGCCTCCGTCAGGTGGGACCACCACCACTTCATGAACGACGCGTTCGAGAGCAGGCCCAGCGGCCGCCTCCTCAAATACGACAGCTCGACGGGCGCGTGCAGTGTCGTCTTGGACGGCCTCGGCTTCGCCAACGGTATCGCGGTCTCGCCGGACGATACCTACGTCTTGGTCAACGAAACCATGAGGTATCGGGTCCAGCGGGTTTTCGTTCGCGGGCCGCGTGCAGGCGAAGTCGAAGTGTTCATCGACAACCTCCCGGGTTTCCCCGATGGCATTTCGACCGGCCCAGACGGAACGTTCTGGCTGGCGCTGTATGCGCCGCGCAACGCATTGCTCGACACCGCGGGACCGAAGCCCTGGTTGCGCAAGCTCATCTATCGAATCCCGAAAGCGATGCAGCCGAAACCGAAGCGGCACCCGTTTGTGTTGGGGCTCGATGCCGAGGGCAGGGTCGTCCATAATTTGCAGGATGCGGACGGAGCCAACTTTTCGAAGTCCACGAGCGCCGAGCAGGTTGGTGACTGGCTCTACGTCGGTAGTCTCGCGGAACCCAAGTGGGGACGGATCGATCTCAGCGCCATTCAGTGAGGCGCAAATCCGTCCGCTTGCCCTTCAGGCCGAATCCGGGAATCATCGGGCCGCCACTTGGATGGGAGCGACTGATGACGCGATTCTGGTTTATTGGGTTTGGTTCATTGTTGGCGATGGGGGTCGCTTCGTGCACGAGTAGCTCTCAGGGTGCCGCTGGGAATGTACGCATCGTCGCCTCAGACGACGGAGCAGTGGAGGTCATCGTCGGTGGAACGACCACTTTCACCGTGGCCGCCACGGGTCCGGTCGCTCGGCGGTGAAC
>JABDJF010000181.1 GCA_013002645.1 Myxococcales bacterium | reverse complement strand
GCGCTATTTCAGGAGCGAGCCGCGCAGCTCAAGGAGCGCGTACCGGGGCTGAAAAACTTTCTCGCCCTCGGTCCGACCAAAGTTGGCGAAGACCTCACCGAAATCGCCATGCGGTTCGACGCTAGGCCGCTGGTCGCCCCAGACATTCGGCCGAATGACCTCAACACCATCGTATACACCGGAGGCACGACCGGAAGGCCCAAGGGCGTCCGCCAGCCCTATCGCGCGGCGGCCTACATGACGATCGTGCAGATGGCCGAGTGGGAGTGGCCCGAACAAATGCGGTTCCTCATCGCAACGCCGCTATCCCATGCTGCCGCAGCGTTCGTCGTGCCAACGCTTCAAGCGGGAGGCGCCTTCGTCGTATTGCCGGGGTTCACACCGGATCTGTTTTTCGACGCCATCGAAAAACACGAAATCACATCCACGTTCCTGGTTCCCGCCATGATCTATCCGTTGCTCGATCACCCGCGCGCGACGACCGCAGACCTGTCGAGCATGGAGACGCTCTTCTATGGGGCGGCTCCGATGAGCGCGACACGGCTCAAAGAGGGCCTCGAAAAATGGGGGGCGATCTTTTTTCAGTGCTTCGGTCAGTCCGAAGCGCCGATGGCGATCACGCATCTCAAAAAGGCAGAGCACGACTTGTCGAAGCCCGAGCGTCTTTCGTCCTGCGGCCGTCCGAGCCCTTGGGTTCACATCGCGCTTCTCGACACCAACAATCAACCGGTGTCCGATGGCGAGTCCGGCGAAATCTGCGTCCGCGCGCCGTTCGTGATGGAAGGTTACAACAAGTTGCCAGAACAAACGGCTGAAGCGTTTGCGGGCGGCTGGCTTCACACCGGCGACGTGGGTCGCTACGACGAAGACGGGTTCCTGTACATCGTCGATCGCAAGAAAGACATGATCGTCACCGGCGGTTTCAATGTTTTCCCGCGTGAAATCGAAGACGTGATCGCGGCCCATCCGGCTGTGGGCCAGGTCGCGGTCATCGGCGTGCCCGACGACAAATGGGGTGAGTCCGTGAAGGCGGTGGTGGTCCTGAGGCCAGGCCAACAGGGTAGCGACGAGCTCGCCGCAGAGCTCAAGGGAGCGGTCAAGGAGGCCAAAGGCGCCGTCCAGTCGCCCAAGTCGGTCGACTTCGTCGCGTCCCTCCCACTTTCGCCTCTGGGCAAGCCCGACAAAAAGGCGCTTCGAACGGAGTACTGGGGCGACCGCCATCGCGGGGTGAACTAGCCAGGCTCGGATTCCGCGCCTGCGGTGCTCCGTAGAAGCCCGCGAAACGCTTTGCGCGCGTCGCTTTGTTTTTGAACCGTCTCGTAGACCTCGCGCGCAATCGGCATCTCTACTCCATACTCGTCGGCCAAGGCGATCACCGCCGGCGCGCTCTTGACCCCTTCGGCGACCATGAACATCTCGTCGATGATCTCTTGGATCTTCCGACCTTTCCCGAGCTCGAAGCCGACGGTTCGATTGCGGCTCTGGGGGCTGGTGCAGGTTGCGACCAAATCTCCCATGCCCGCAAGCCCCGCGAAAGTCTGTGGCTCGCCGCCCATGGCGACGCCGAGACGCGTGATCTCGGCCAAGCCTCGGGTGATCACGGCCGATCGCGTATTGACCCCGGCGCCCTGGCCGTCGCCCATGCCGGCGGCGATCGCGATGATGTTCTTCAGAACGCCACCCAGCTCGCTGCCAATGACATCGTGATTGGTGTAGACGCGGAATAGACCGCTGTGGAAGACCTTCTGGAGCTCTTTGACGATGATCTCGTCTTCCATCGCGATGACGCTGGCGGCCGCATAGCCGGACATGATTTCACGGGCGAGGTTGGGACCGGTGAGCACACCCGATGGATGCCCTGGCAAGACCTCATTGATGATTTCCGTCATCCGCATCCGGGTCGAAAGCTCGAGCCCTTTGGTCAGGCTCACGACCGGAACCCAGGGCCGGATGTGCGCTTTGACCTGCTCGAGCACGCCGCGGAAATTCTGAGAGGGAATGCCCATGACGACGAGATCGGCGGGTGCGATCGCCGCTTCGATCTCTGAGCTCGCCACCAGGCGCTCCGGAAGAGTGGCGTCCGGCAGGTACTTGCCGTTCGAATGCTGGTTGTTGATTTCGTCGACGGTCGCCTGATTGCGAGCCCAAAGGGTGACCGGCGCATTTCTCGCCACGAGGGCCGCGACGGTGGTTCCCCAGGAACCCCCTCCCAGAAGGCCGACTTTCAAATCCATAGGCACTTATATCCCGCAAGGCGGCATTTGCGCCAGGGCCTCCAGAAAAATCGCCCGCCCGTTAATCCAACCGCGGGTCCTCGGCGTAGGGCTGGTTGAAAGGCGGATTTGCTCCGCTGGGACCCGCGGCGCTCACAGGCTTCAAAGGTCCAACCTGACCAACCTGACCATATGAGGAGAAGACCAAATGACTAAGAATAAACTAACCATCCTTTGCGTGACTTTGCTTTCCGTGTTCGCCGTGGCGTGCGGCGAAGCTGGCACGGACCTCGAGGACAAAGACCCGGGCGCCGGCGGCCAGGGAGGCGATGGCGGCGTCGGCGGCGTAGAGGTCGACCCGCTCGACCTCATCGCGCCGTTTGACAACGACAGCGCGGCCAACCCGTCGATGGACGAGTTGCTGCGCATCACCGGTGACCGCGAGCTCGTGTACAGCGACCTGATCTCCGCCGAAGAAGGCGACCGCGAGGACTTCGTTCAGTTCGAGCTTCCGAACAACAGCAACGCCAGCCAGAACATCAAAGTCGCAATCGATTGCATCGTCGAGGGCGACACCGAGGTCTTCGCGCGCGTCGAGATCCTCAACGTCGACACCAACGGCGATTCCGAGGCGGCCACCGGTGGTCCCATCGACTGCAACGACGGATTCAGCGACATCACCATTCAAAACGACCAGGTGCAAGCGGTGCGTATCTACATGCAGGGTGTTCCCGAGACCCAGACCCTGATCGAGTACACGCTCACCGTGGCCCCCTTCTTCTAAGCGACTCCGGGTTCACAACCGAATCGTTGCGTCTGGGCCGGCCCTCTTCGGAGGGTCGGCTTTTTCGTTTGATTCTGCTATCAGGAGCCGAAGGGCTTGGCATGATCACTCGCATTCAGGACCAAATGGAAAGACTTCGCGCTCCGGCATCAGCCCTCGTCTTAATGGTCGCTGCCGGCTGTTCTTCCGACTCCACGCCGTCCGGCGAACAGCAGATTCCGGCCGAAGTGACCCAGTGGGCCCCGGAGGGCGCGCGAACGGTCGGCAGCTACGACTACGAGATCATCCCTCAGCCCAACGCGTTCCACACGATGCACGCGGGGCCCAACAATACGGACAACGTCTGGGTCGCGGTGGCGCCGCGGCTGGAGCTCGATTGGGTTTCGGAGACGAGCTTCTTCGTGCCGGAAGGGCCGACCTACGACAACGAGGGCAACCTCTACTTCAGCCCGTTGTTCCCGCAAGAAGACGTCTCCCTGGTGTCGCTCGATGCCGAGACCGGCGAACGCAACTGGGCGATCGAAGGGAATGGAAGCAACGCCGGAAGCGGGGCGATTCTGATCTTGAACGACCCCGACGACGCGGGGAAGCAGATCATCTATCACATGACCTACACCGAAGCGATGGCCCTCAGGCCCGACGGGACGGAGATATGGCGGGTGGACACTGGCTTGGAGGTGCCCGATCCCGTACCCGGGGTGCGCTCGACGACGCATTCATTCGGTTTCAACTACCATCCCCAAACCGACTCGCTAGTCGGCCTCACTTTGGACGGGGTGTTGCTCGCGTTCGACCGGCTGACTGGCGAGCAAATCCCGTCGAGGGGACAAGTCCCGGGGTCGCCAGCCGTCAGCGACGTTCCCATGCTTCCCCAGTTCGTCGTCGACGCGAGCAATGACCTCACCGATGCCGTCTTTGGTACGACGCCGAGCGGACTGAGCTTCTTCTCCCTGATCATCGAAGTCATTTTTGGAGGGGGGTCCGTCGTCACCAACTTCTTTGCGATCGATCCCAATACAGGTCTGATCGTCGTCGCGGCTACGGCGGACGACGAAGCCGACGGCACGATCGACGGTCTCTCGGAGTTTGGGGCCATCTACTCGTTCGAGCTGGCCGAGGACGCTGGCGGCGGAATCGCGTTCCGAATGGACAACGCGGCGGAGTTCATGGGAGGGACCGGTTCGACACCTTCCATCAGCGAGGATGGAAGCCGCGTCTACGTCTCCGACAACGTCGGAAACGTCATTGCCTTTGACACGGAGCTCGAAGAGCTCTGGCGGTTCGACCTTGGCAACGCCGTGGCCGCGTCCATCGCAGTTTCGCCAGACAACGCGGAGCTCTATGCGGTCACTCGCACCGACATTTTCAAGTTGACCGACCTCGGTGACAGCGCGCGCGTGGATTGGACCGCCCAATTGGACGCCTTCGCCGATGACCCGGACATCGAGATCGAGTTCAACGCCCTTACCCCAACGATCACGGCCAACGGTGTGGCGATCAGCGTCGGCGGAGGGTACGAGATCGGCACCACGGCCATCATGTTGAAGGTGGGCGTCGGCCTGCTCGATCGGGACACTGGCGAGCTTCGCTCGTTCGTCGAAGGCCGCGAAGAATGCATCGCCGTGACGAGCGTCGGGCCTCAGGGCGGCATCTATACGGCGAGCTCGCCGGTGCGACGCGTTTCTGGCAAGGCGCTCAATCCCGACGACCCGAATGTGGCCGACGTCATCGGAGGCATCAGCCGATACAAGCCCGTTCGAAATGACCTGCTTGTTCGGGACGCTAGCTGTGCAGCAGGTGTGCGTGCGCGGAACGCAGCTTCGATCGCCGACAGCGCGCCAAACTCCGCGATGCATGACATTCGTCAGATCCAAGTCTTGATCGACCAAAGCCTCGCCGCCATCGACCGGGCCGTGGCCGATGCCGATCTCGATTCGGCTTCCGCAGCGACGCTCCGCTCGGCACTCGACCGTGCGGAAGCAAATCTCAGCGTCAGCGGGCTTCGGACCGTCGCATCGGAGCTGCTCGCGGTATGCAACGCGATCTGAACGAACGACGCGCTCAGCCTTTCAACCAGGTGTACGCGTCCCTCAGGACGTCGCGGCCGCCGGTCTCGATGACATCGCCGTGCGCGAGAACGATTCGATCGAAATCCCAACTCAGAATCTCATCGATGGAGCGCCGTGCGCGCTTCTTGTCTCGGAATACCAGACGCAGGGGAAGACTC
>JABDJF010000087.1 GCA_013002645.1 Myxococcales bacterium | reverse complement strand
GCCCAGACTGCTGTAAGGCCGCCGGGACTGAGATACTCGACGTCCGGGAAGCCGGGGGGCGGCGGCAAAAAGCGGTTGGGCTGACCCGCGCCGCCATGACCCTTGAAATCATCTTCGGCGACGAAACCAGGCGTCGAGGTGTGGGTATCGGTCGCTGCTGTGATGCCGTATTGGAACGGGTTCGTGCCGAGGCTGCCTTCGAACCGCATTCCTTCTCCGTAGGCGTAGCGGAGGAAGCCCTTCGGGTCGGGCGGCGTGATTCGCTCGAGATTGGTTGTCGCCAAATTCGAGAAAGGAATCACCTCGAAGCCGCAGAGCTCGTCCGCGGTCGCGGCGCCTGGAAGGCACTCCGAAGCCCCTTTGTGCTGGTAGATTTCGATGACGGGCTCCATCGCGTTCCGCAGCTCGGCATACTCTGGCGTGAAAGGATCACCATTGGCCATCTTGTCGTCGAAATAAAGGCCGTCGGAAAGATTGCTGTTGTGCGGGATGGTCAGCACATCGCAGCCATTGTCCGCGTCGAGGCACTCAGCAACCAGGCGTGCCCAGAGCTCCTCGGGGTAGGGGACGTCGAAATAGCTATACGGAAGATCGGTTACTCTTTCGTTTCTGAACATGACGTTGCGGTGCAGGTTGCGGCCATCTGATTGGCCGGTCCACTCGTAGCCCGGAAAGGAAGTAAAACCGCAGCTGTCCGTACGATCGTAGGCGGATTCAGCGGCGTCTACGATCCCACTCCAGACGTCCATCCCGGCTTCCAGACAGTACGCACTACCGGGCCCGCAAAGCGCTGGATAGGTCACATCCTCGGGCGGGAGATTGAGGAGTCCGTTGATCCGAACGAAGACGTTTCGCGCGAACTCGGGCGTGGCATCAAACTGCTGGGCAGCGCGGTAGTCCGTGCAATCAACAAGATCATCGTCTTCAAGCTGTGCGTCGTACGCGGGTGAGCTCGGATCGTTGCAGACCTTCAAGGTTCCGAGGAACTCTGCATGGTCGCTCAGCATCACGAAGTCCAAAGGCCGTTCGATGGCCGCCATTCGAGTCGCGGTGCCGTCTTCGTCGTAAGGCTGCAGCGCAATCGCCTCGCCACGGGCAAACCGGTACGCGTCTTGTGGAGTCGTGCGCGTCCCCTGCATGTTGGCATCCAAAGAAAGCGTGGTGTGAATGTGCGTGTCGCCCCAAAAGACCTGCCGGAGCGGGTCGGAATCTGCGCAGCGGCCGAGCCCGTCGACGAACGGGGGAGCGTCGTCCTTGCTGCAGCCGAGGGGCCCAAGGGTAAGCGTGAGCGCAACGAGCGCTCGTAAGAAGGAACGGAGCATCGCGCAAACCTAACGGAAGCGGCCAATATTGCAATCGACGGGCTAGATTTCGATTTCGCCTGAGAATACGAAGCGCGCTGCTCCCTGCATGAGCACGCTGTCACCAGGGGCCGCGACGGTGATCAGGAGGGTCCCGCCCGGGAGTCGAACGCTTAGCTGTTCGTCGCGCTCGGCGCGCCCGGTTTCGACTGCGGCGACCGCGGCCGCGCAGGCTCCGGTCCCGCAGGCCTGGGTCCATCCGGCGCCACGCTCGAGAACGTCCAATCGCATGCTGTGCCCTTCATGCTCTGAAACGAAGCCGACGTTGACCCCCTCGGGGAAGTGTGGATCGCGTTGAATCGCCGGCCCGATCGCGAAGCGCGCCTCGCCGACCTCGTCAAATGTCACCGCATGCGGGTTGCCCATCGAGACGCCGCTGAGATGAAGCGTCTGCCCGTGGACCTCGAGCGGATGGTCGAGCCACGGGACGGCGGCACTCAATGGAAGATCCGATGGCGCCAGCGACGGGGGCGCCATGTGCACGGCCACCGATTCCGCGTGCGGTCGGTTCACGACGACGCAAGGATGAGGCCCCGCAGTGGTTCCAACAGTCACCTCGAGCGCCGCCTCGCCATTGCGTCGGGCGAGGTGCAGGGCCGCACAGCGAAGCCCATTGCCACACATCTCCGGGACGGAGCCATCGGAGTTGATCACCTCCATCGAAGGCCCGTCCACATCGAGCAGCAAGACCCCGTCGGCGCCGATCCCGCGATGCCGATCGCAGAGCGCGATCGCCTGCTCGGTCGTCAACCGCACCCCCCCGAGCGCTTCCTTCTCGACGATGAGGAAGTCATTCCCGAGACCTTCATACTTGTAGAAGGGGAGATGCATGAGCGAGCGTTGTAGAGCCCATCGCCAACATCTGCAAAACACGCACCGTCGCTGCCACTGACCCTGACCCTGACCCTGACCGTGACCCTGACCCTGACCC
>JABDJF010000051.1 GCA_013002645.1 Myxococcales bacterium | reverse complement strand
GTTCATCCCGTCGACTTCAGCTATTTCGAGCGAATCAACGAGCTCATCCAGGAAGAACCGAATGCAGCGCAGGACCCAGAGGTTCTCGGCATCCTGGCGTCGATCGGGATCGAAAAAGACCAACGCTTCGCCCCGAACGCGCGGATGAAGGCGACACTGAGCGAAGCGGCCGCGGTCGGGAATGCAACGGCGCGCGCCTTGCTGTTTGCCCCGCGCGCGGCGGACGCCGCCGTCTACGACAATCGTCGGTGGCAGCGAATCCTCGTTGGTGGAAGCCATGAGTTCATACGGAACGAAGGCCGACTGACCGACGCCAGGGCGCGGTTTCACAGCTATGCGACTGGCGTAACACCGACGATGGCCACTCCGAAAGCCGGAAGCGGGTCCGAGGCGGCGGCAACGTTCCGCGACAGACGCGGCAAGCCGCTCGACGGCAGCCGGACCTATACGCTGACGCTTCCGCCGAACGTGCCAGCTGCCTACTTCTGGTCGATCACCCTCTACGACAACCAGACCCGTTCGATGTTGCAAAACGACCAGCGCTTTCCGAGCATCATCCTCGGCCAACGCGACTTGCGTGCTGATGAGGATGGCTCGATCACGCTCTGGTTCGGGCCGAGGGAGCCGAGAGACCGCAAGATGCGCGCGAACTGGATCCAAACCATCCCAGGCAAGGGTTGGAACGCCGTCTTTCGTTTGTACGGGCCGCAGCAGGAATGGTTCGACCAAACCTGGCGCTTGACTGACATCGAGCTCGTCCCAGGAGTCCCCCGCGCCAAGCCGTCCAAGAGGCCGCCGAAAATGCGGAGCGAGATCCCGGCATCGATCCTGACGCCGGCGCTCGTGCAGACTCGAATCGGCTCCCTGGAATTCATGGATGGATTCCCGACCGATGACACGGTCGAGCGAGTCTACGACCACCTGGATTTCATCCGCGGCGTCGGCACGTTTCTGACGACGCTCTCCGGGGCGTCGCTAGTTGCCATGCGGCGGGGCTTCCGCGACGCCGGGGTCGACGCCAACGACGTCGTCGCGGTGTTCGAAGGCTTAATGGATTCACACTCCCTGTTTCTCACTGCCAATACCGAGAGCATCTACTTTGGGACTTGGCTGGACCTCAGCACAGGCGCCTTCATCGTGGAGAGCCCGCCGAATACGCTCGGCATCGTGGACGATTTCTTCTTTCGGTACGTTGCGGATCTCGGAAACGCCGGGCCCGATCATGGCGAGGGCGGAATGTATCTGTTCGTTCCTCCCAATTATCAGGGCCAGATCTCGGAGCGCTACTTCAACTACGTGTCCCGCACCCGCGGAAATCTCTTGATGTGGCGCGGCTTCGTCGGCCCGGAGGACCCGGCGCGATCGGTCGAAGAGATCAAGAAGGCCGTGAAGATCTACCCGCTCGAATTCGAGATCAGTGACGAAGAGATCGACCTGGCGGCCCAGTCCCCGACGCAAAACGACGAGGCTGGCCAAGAGGTCGCGGAAGCGGTCGAGGAAGCGGTCCGCTTCGTCAGCATGACCGGGAAGGCGATCAACACCATCCACGCGAACGACTTCGGCTTCTTTGAAGAGATCGACGAGCTGGTCCAAGAGGAGCCTCCAGAAGCGCTGGGCCCGGAGCTGCTGGGCCTTCTGTCATCGATCGGGATCGCAAAAGGGAAATCGTTCTCGGCGGATGGCCGCATGCGCGCGACTCTCACGGATGCAGCCGCGGTGGCCAACGCGACCGCACGCGCGCTCGCGTTTCGTCATCGTGATCCCGCCGCCTATCTCTACGACAAATCGGGCTGGTACACAGCGTTCGTCGGCAAGAGCTATCGCTATGAGCGGGCCGGCGTGCGCATGCTCGATGCGCGCACGATGTTCTTCTATCTGGCGACGATGAGCACTCCGGCCATGGTCGCGACGAAGGTGGGCGTCGGCTCTCAGTACGGACTGGCCGCAACCGACTCGCAAGGCCGCTACCTCGACGGCGGCAAGCGCTACCAGCTCACCCTGCCCAAAGACATCCCTGCCAAGGACTTCTGGTCGATCGTCGTCTACGACCCGCAGACCCGCTCACTCCTTCAAACCCCTCGGACCTCCAGGCCTAGCTTGAACAGCCAAACGGGTGACGTAGTCGCCAACCCGGACGGCTCGACGACGATTCACTTCGGGCCCACGGCACCCGTCGGTCACGAAACCAATTGGGTCCAGACGGTCCCCGGCAAAGGCTGGTTCACGATTTTGAGGCTGTACGGGCCCTTGCAAACCTGGTTCGCGAAAACCTGGAGACCGGGCGAGATCGTCGGGGAGCGCACCGTCTCCCCCGCCGGCGACTGACCCAAGAAAAGTCGCCTGACCCATGCGTGACAGGGGTTGCGACCGAGTTGCTTTCTGTGCATGTACAGATTTATCGTGTCTGACGTGTCCAAATCTGGAATGTTGCCGATCCGCGCAGTGGTCGCCCTCACCGGCCTGAACCCGGACACGATACGAGCCTGGGAGCGACGGTATGGAGCGATTGAGCCCGTTCGTAGTGATGGAGGCACCCGGCAGTTCAGCGAGGAAGACGTAACTCGACTGATTTGCCTCAAGGAGCTGCGGGAACGAGGCTACGGACTGCAAACGCTGGCCGAGCTAACGACGACCGAGCTGACGGCGATGCGGCACAGCCAGAAGCCGACGATCCAGACACCGCGGCCGACTCAGCCTCCTCTCTCGTCCGATCAGCAGGCCTACTTGGACTCGATCGAAGAACTGGATGTGGGCGCGGCTCTCGCGAGGCTCAAGGAGATGAGCGATGAGCTCGGCAATCTGCAGCTGATCCTTGGCGTGGCCATCCCCATCATGTGGGAGGTCGGCCGGCGCTGGAGCGAAGGGACCATGGGCACTGCGCCTGAGCATCTCGTGAGGGCACAGCTCAAAAGCCTGATGACCAGTCGCCTCGAGCAGATCGACACCGCGCCTGGCGCACGGCGTCTTTTGTTCACGACGCCTGCCGGTCAGCTGCACGAGTTCGGCATTCTCGCGGGCTCCGTCCTGGCCAAGGAAGCCGGCTTCGATGTGCTCTACTTGGGACCGGACCTCCCGACCGAAGACATCATCTGGAGTGTCGCCCGCAGCAACCCCGACATCCTGGTCCTCTCGGTGGTTCGGAGCATGAGCGAGGTTGAAATGCAGCAGATGGAACGGCTCGTCGACACGGTTTCACCGAACGTCCCCGTTTGGATCGGTTGCCCGCCGGACCACCCGCTTGCCGCTCGCATCCCCAAAGCCATTTTCATCAGCTCGATCGAGGACTTCCAGCGCGCGGCCGCCACGCTCCTGGCAGACCAGGGCGGCTAGGCGTCGAAACGGTCGCTGCGATCGGCTAGGATGAGCGCCCGTGGAAGACACCGCCGAGCTGACCTGCCCGTACTGCTTCGAACAGGTCGAGGTTTACGTCGATCCGCAAACCGAGGGCCAGCTGATCCGCGACTGTGACGTCTGCTGTCGTCCGTGCGCCTTGCACGTCAGCCGGAGCATCGACGGAGAGCTGTTCGTTCTGGTGTCGCGCGACTAAGTCTGTCCAAGGGCAAAGCGATGATCTATAACCGGCCGAATGAATAGAATTTCCGTCTGCGCGTTGTCGCTCGTTTTCACTTTGCTCGCAGCCTGCTCTGATAGCGGCGGCAGTAGCACGCCCAGCAGCATCGACTTCACCACATTCGAATGGACTGAGCTCAATGACGACGCGTCTTGGGCCGCGCGCGCAGGGCTGCACGTCGTCGAGCTGGGTGGGCGCTTCTACCTGATGGGCGGTCGGACGCCCGAGGACTCACCGATTCCAGGAGCGAGTACCTTATGGGCGGACGTCTGGGCGAGCGACGACGATGGCGTCTCGTGGACTCGGATTCTCGAGAGCGATGCGCCCGGTCACTGGCCGCCCCGCGCATACTTCCAGGCGGTCACGAAGGGAAGCTCGATGTACGTGATCGGCGGGCAGGACTTCGGCATCATGAGCAACTTCTACAACGATGTCTGGACGAGCGAAGACGGCGTCCAGTGGACGCAGCTCACCGCGGACGCCGGTTGGACGCCCCGAGCCGGCTTGCGGGCCGTCGTCTTCAACGACGAGATCTACATCTTTGGCGGTTCCCAGTTCGACGATGGTGCGATCATCGGTCCTGGCGGGCCTCCTCGTATCTACTTCAACGACGTCTGGAAATCTGCCGACGGGGTCACCTGGCAACAGCTGAACGCCGATGCGCCCTGGGAGCCGCGCGCCGGCGCGGTCGTCGTAGTCAAGGATGGTTACATGGTCCTTCTCGGAGGCGAGGACGGCTTCTTGTGCGAACCTCAACCGGACTGCGACCCTCCCTACTTCAACGACGTCTGGCGCTCGCGCGATGGCGCGAATTGGGAGCTCGTCACTGCGTCCGCCGGTTGGTCGCCACGCCCGGGGCATCAGTGCGCGGTGATCTACGACAACATCGTCTGTTTCGGTGGCTTTGGGTTGCCTCAGAATCCCGTGGATGTTTGGGTCAGCCCCGACGGAGCGAGCTGGGAACAGGTGAGCAACTCGCCTTGGAACGCAGTCGACCCCGAAGAGGTGAAATACGACTTCGAAG
>JABDJF010000775.1 GCA_013002645.1 Myxococcales bacterium | reverse complement strand
GGGACGGCATCAGCACGACGAGGATGGTCGTCCCGCGGGACCGGAAGTCGGCAATGTCTTCCTCGGGCGCGCTTGGAACGACGACTGTTTTCTTTCGCAGGTCGAGAGGGGCGACGTGACGAATCATCGCGGCGTCGCCCGCGATGACGTCGGCCCAGCGGAAATGGGTCGTGGCTCGGCGAGTCCAGGCGCCGCGCGGCGGCCAAATCTTTTCGAGCGGTGCGTCCTTGAGCACCTCGAGCGTCGGGGCGTCGGCGGTCCCGAGCGTTTCCGGGCTGCCGACGCCCGGCACGTCGGGCAAGCCGAAGAAGATTTCCGGATCGAAGTAATCGACCCGCGGCGTCAACCGTCCGAGCGCATGCGCGAGGCCGACATGATTCAGACCCGGTACCATCAGCACACGCTTCTGGCTGAAGATCCCAGGCTGGGCGCGGTCGGCCAGCACGACGCTCCATCGCTCGAGACCAGGCCGAACACCGCCGCCGTCAACGACAGGCGTCCGGGTGGCGATGGCCGCGAGCTCTTGACCAATCTGGTATCGCCGATGCGCATCGCCGAGCTCCAAATCCATCGGAATCCCGTCTAAGGCGATGGCGTCGACCATCCCATCGTGCTCCCGCACCAGCGCCCGCGCGCGGTCCAGGTCGTGTCCGCAGCCACGCCACAGAACCTCCGCCCGTCGGTCACCCAGCTGGGCAGTGAAGTTCTCGTCTTGTTCTCCGAGGTGTATGACGAGACAGCGCTTCATCTCAATCTTCTCCACGACATGAGCTTCAATCGGAAGCCTAGTACGGCCGGACGGCCCGGCAAACCCGTCGAGGACGTGGTCGCCCTGGTCCGCTCTCGGGACCGCCGCGCGAAAGCGATGACACCTGCCCCTCGAATGGTCTGCCCCGTGAAAACTGACGGACAGGCCTTTCCTGCGCCTCGCTGGTGTGGTTTAGTTGGGCCATGACGCGAAGGTGGCTGATTCTGATTGCCGTCGGAGCTGCCCTGCTCAATATGGCCGGCTGCGATCGGGTGGGTGCGGAATGTGACACCCCAGGCTCCAAGGGAGAGTGTGCGTCTGGGTTCATCTGCACCTTCACGGGCCGCACCGTGCCCCTCAATCCTGCCGACCTCGGGGTGCCGAATCAAGTCTGCCTTCGGCTCTGCGACACGGCCACGGACTGCGGCGACGGCGATAAGTGTCAGATCGCACTCTGCTCTGATCTCAGGAGCTGCCAGACCAACCCCGTACCGGACGCGCCGGGCCAGCTCTGCACGGGAGGGGCGGGCGGCATGGGCGGTACCGGAGGCATGTGCGGTACGGGAGGCATGGGCGGAGCCGGAGGCACAGGCGGCAGCATGATGAATTGCGACAGCACGGCACTCGCGTACGTCCAGACGCTGAACCCCGCCGCCGGTTTCAACCGGACCAACTACGTACCTTTCGATACGACGAATCTTCCGGACAGCTGGGAACGCTACTCGATCTCATTGGATCTGACCGACCCGCTTCTCGAAGGCCAGCTCCTCCAGTTTGGCTTCTCCGCCACGGCCTCGAACTTCGAGCCGTCCGGTGTGCTCTACGACAACATCGTTGTCGATCCAGGTCCGCAGTACGAAGAGGACTTCGAGTCCCTCGACCAAACGAGCGAAACCGCCTTGGCTGATGATCCCGCACCGCCGTGGGGAGACGGATGGTTGGTCTTCGCCAATGCGTTCCTGCCGGATGGCTCGCCCGCGTACAACTACGGAGCGTTTGTTGCGCCGAACGGCACGCCCGGCTTTTGCAGTGTCGCGTCGGGGGAAGGTGGCGTCGGTCAGGGCGACCAGCAGCTGGTGATTTACAGCGACTACGACAACCAAGACCAGGCGCTAGGGTATCGAATCGAAGCACTGACGTTCCGAGAACGCACGGTTGTGGCCGGGGACATCGGTAGTACCCTCACCCTGAGCTTCGACGCCAAACGCGGCGACATCAACGAGGGGTGCCCCACCGGAGGTACGGGTGGCGACGGAGGTGCAGGCGGTGCGGCTGGGTCGGGTGGCGACGGCGGCGACGGCGGTGCCGGCGGTTCGGCTGGGTCGGGTGGCGACGGCGGTACAGGCGGCGCAGGCGGTGTGGCTGGGTCGGGCGGCATGGGCGGCAACGGTTGAGGCGTCGCCCGAGGAGCGCTATCCCTGAAACAACTGGCTTGTTCTCAGGACGAGCTCGACTCGACGAATACGGCCGCTTCGCGAAAAAAGCTCGGCGCTAAGCTCCGTCGGCAGCATCGGCCCAGTCAGCGTCCGATCACTGCCATCGTCTAGGCTGAGGGTCACCGCCGGCTCGGCAACCGAATCGTCCAACCGATAGACGAACGGCACCTGACACCAGGTAAAGACCAATCCCGATTCGGGCACGGTCAGCTCCTGCCACTGCCCATCGACGTCGAGGAAACGAAACTTCTGTGGGCTCACCACGAACTCGCGCGCCCGCAGCAACCCAAGCTCGAACTTCACCGCGCCGTCGCTAACGCGTACACCCAGCTCACCAAACCGGGACAAGATCTCTTCTTTGACCTGGCCGGTCATGCCCGGCTGCTGAGCGCCGGCGTGTTTTGGCGTGTGGGAATAGGGGTCGATCGGGAAGGCGCCGTAGTCGCCAGGAGTCTTGTTGAACCCCAGGCCCTCACGGACGCGGTAGTACAGCCGCCCCAGCCGCTGACAGGTTTCTGCGTCCGCAGCGTCGGTCAGCGCGTCGAAAAAATTCTCCTGCACGGCGAGCAGCAACTTGGAGACCATGTGCCAATAGACCGACCCCAACCCCTCGAAGCCGAACATCGTACCGCTTCGCCCTGTAAACGCCTTGTGACGAAAGACCTCCTCGTAGAGGGCCAGCAGAGGTTGGCGGGCCTGTTCGAGCGCATCGCCGTAGACATCCGCTAGGTCGTCCAGCCCAGACGTGAGGTCGCCGCGGTTACGCAAATCCGCGCTGAATCGGTAGCAACTGTCTTCATCTCTCGACACGATGGTTTGATCGCCTCGTTCGAGCATCTCCGCGAGCAGCGGGATCGACTCGAAGCGTTCCGCCGGGATGCGGTTCTTTTCCAAGAAGCTCGGCAAGGGACGATCGGGGTACAACATGAACGTACCCAAATCGGCCCGATACATATCGCTCTGGAATAGTGCTTCGAGCACAGTGACCGCCTGCGCCGGCGCAACGGCCCCGGAGCTGAGCGCGGCAACCTGACCCTCCAGCATGGCGTAGAGATGTTCGACCTCGACGGACTCCGTGCCCAAATGCACCAAGTTGTAGGCCTCGCACAGACCATCTTCACGCTGGCTCTGCTCGATGCTGTGGTCGATGGCGGCCAGCGCATCGTCCAGCATCTCGGTCACCGTTGACAGCGGTTGCTGAACGACGCCCGAAAACACTTGCTGCTGATAAAGAGCCAGCCGGTAGCGAGACGCGGCCTCTCCGGCCCCGGCGAGCAACTGGTACCGAGCCTTGGCGCTGACCGCCTGCGCCCCTAGCTCTGGTCGGACTTCGCGGAAAGCCCTGGCGGTCTCGGCCAACCATTCGCTGACTTCCCGCGACATGGCCACCGAACCCGACTCCTGCGCAAGCAAGCGCTGAAGAAAGGCAACGTACCGGCGCATGTAGTACAGGGTCACCATGGAGAGCCCGTGGCCTACGAGAGCGTTGTTGGCATCGTTCCACTCGGGGCGCTGCGTATTGAGCCAGATGCCACCATCGATCACGAAGTTGCCGAGCTTGCTAAGAAGGGTCACCAGCAGTTTTTCCAGCAGGTTGACCTGGTATACGTCACCACTCGGATCGAGCATCAACTTCCCGTCGGCCCCCTTGTCCGCCACCCGTTGCTCGATCCGCTGCGCTGCTTCCGTATCGTAGACGACAGTGCTCTTGGCGTTCTGAAGCAAGCTCTCAAATGGCTTGATCCGATAAGGAACGTTGGCGTAGCTGAAGACGGGCCGGCTCAGCAAAGCAACCAGGCGCTGCGGATGGAAGTGATTCGAGAGCTCCAACAGCTTCAGGAGGTAGATGATCTGGTGATCGCCCCAATAGCCGATGTAGCTCCACGGGTCGTCGGGCTCTTCGACCTCC
>JABDJF010000039.1 GCA_013002645.1 Myxococcales bacterium | reverse complement strand
CCGCTGTACATAGATGCTTCGGTGTCGCTCAGCTGGCTGCGCTCAAGCGCTGCTCCGCGGCCCGAATGACCGTCGCTCGCCTCTTTCGCGCCCGCTCGTATTCCAAAACGGCGGTGGCCTGCGGGCCCGAGAGCCTGTGGACCCGGTTCACGACATCTTTGGCCGTGAGCTGGTCATAGTTGCGCAGCGGGACGTCGGCCGACTTGGCTGGACCCCTCGCAGGCCTGGCTTTCGCCGCCCTGGGTTTCATTGCGGCCTTCGCCGCTGTAGGCCTCACGGGCTTTGCCGGCTTTGCCGCCTGCTCGAGCCGCTCATCGACCCGGCTCTGGGCCCTGGCGAGCAGGTCCTTGGCCGAGCCGAGTACCGTCACCTCCACGGACTCGGGCCTCAGCGCCTCGCGGGTGCTCAGGGCCTGCCGTTCGGCAAGAACGAAGCGCTCCTTCAGCGCGGCGAGATAGGCGTCCCGAGTGTGGAGAACCAGCCGCTGCCAATCGAGCGCCTCCTTCCGCAACGCCTTGCGAAACCCCTGGGTGGAACCGCCCGTCGTGCTTGCGAGCTTGTTGCCAGCGGCCCCCATCTCCCTGACGAAGGTCACACCCGCTTCCCGCGATTCCGCGAGAAAGGTCTCGCCGGCGCCGCGAGTCTGCTGCAACCAGAGCATTCCCTGCTTTTGTAGCCGGTTGCTGCTCCGACGAAGTTGGTCATTGCCAGTCATGTATCTATCCTCCCTTGGATGACGCGGCGCGTTATCCGGCTCCAAGATAGCTACGGATTGGCTCCCGTCAAGATCCGCACGAAACCGGGAACCTTTCCAACATTTCGCCTAGACTTTGGGGCTAGTGTCGGATGTAGCCCCGCGAACGCTGGTCGTCGACGACTCGAGCTCCGTACGGAAGCTCCTGCGTGAGCTTCTGCGTGAGCGAGATCACAAAGTGACCACCGTCGGCACGGCCGAGAAGGCCCTCGAGGCCCATCTCCGGGAGCCCTTTCAGCTGATGCTCGTCGATTGGACGCTACCGGGCATGTCCGGGCTCGATCTCTGCCGAACGGTGCGCAGTCAACCAGGCGGCGATCATATCTTCATCCTGGTCATCACGGGCCGCAACCGCGCCGAAGACCTGCAAACGGTGCTCGACGCGGGTGCGTCCGACTACCTTGCGAAACCGATCGATCCGGAGATCCTCGGAACCCGTCTCCTCATCGCCGAGCGCGCGATCGCGGACAGCCGTCGCCGCGCCGAAGAGCGACACGAGATGGAGTCGCGACTCGCCTTCGCCGATCGTATGGCGTCGATCGGTACCTTGACCGCCGGTGTCGCGCACGAGCTCAACAACCCGCTGATGTACGTGCTTTCCAATCTGCGCCTGACGCGAGAGGAGATCGATGCCCAGGGGGACGCCGAGTTCCTCGAGCTGGCGAAGCAGCAGCTTGATGAAGCCATTCACGGCGCAATCCGCATGCAGAGCATCGTGCGCGACCTCAAGACCTTCTCGCGCGTCGACGACGAGCAGCGAGGCGACGTCGATGTCCAAAACGTCTTCGAATCGTCGATCAACATCTGCTGGAACGAAATCCGTCACCGCGCGACTCTCGAACGGGACTTTGGCGAGACCCCCGTGGTGGACGTCAACGAGTCCCGGCTCGGGCAGGTGTTTCTGAATCTGCTGATCAACGCGGCCCAGGCGATGCCAGAGCGGGCCGTCTCCGAAAACCGCATCACCGTTCGAACGCATACCGACCGAGATGGCTGGGCCGTGATCGAAGTTGCCGACAACGGCACCGGCATCGAGCCGGATCGCATGAGCCGCGTCTTCGAGCCCTTCTTCACGACGAAGGCCATTGCCCAAGGCACCGGTCTGGGCCTTTCGATTTGCAAGGACATCGTTCGAGACGCCGGAGGCATCATCGACGCCCGGAGTGAGGCCGGACGCGGAAGCGAGTTCGTCGTGCGGCTGCCAGCGTCGACCCGGGCCGACGTTCCACAACGAGCGCAGGCGCCACCGGCGGTGACAATCGGCACCAGCGCGACGGTCATCGTAATCGACGACGAGCCTCTGGTGGGACGCTCGATTCGACGCGCGCTCCGTGGACACGAAGTGGAGGTCTTCACGAGCGGCAAAGACGCGATCGCGCGCCTGTGCTCCGATCGGCCCTTCGACGTCGTGTTCTGTGACTTGATGATGCCCGAGGTGAGCGGAATGGACGTGTTCCGCCAGGTCTCGGAGAGGCGACCGGAGCTCGCCTCGCGCTTCGTGTTCATGACCGGCGGTGCGTTCACGCGCCAGGCTCGTTCATTCCTCGAGAAGACAAAGCTGAGCTGCCTCGAAAAACCCTTCGAGCTCGGTCAGATCCGTGATTTGGTCAGGGAGCGCGCAGAAGGCGCTTCTTCCAATCTAGTGGCGATGGGTGGACTCGAACCACCGACCTAGCGCGTATGAAACGCCCGCTCTAACCACCTGAGCTACATCGCCAGAGGGCCGCGAGTATAGGCAGGTGCGAGTCGCGCGCAATGTGGGCTCGAGCGTTGCCTGGGTTAGGCGCTTGGCAGGCCACCGGGATTGGTTTATGGCCGGAGTCGTGTATCCAAGACTCCCTATGTGGGCGATCATGAGCCTCGCCTTTCTCGCGCAGCCGGCCGCCGCGCTTGCTCAGTCGGGCAGCTGGGGCGAGCCGATCGCGTCGCCGAGCAAACCGGCTATTCCGGACGAGCCCGAGCCCGCGGAGCCCAATCCCGACTGGGCCGATGCGCCGCCGACCGAGAGCGAGCAGCGTTCGGCGACCAATCCGGACTGGGTCGAGGAAACGGAGGCGCCGCTCGTCGGCAACATGAAGGATCGGGCGTCGGAGATCTACGGCATCCGCTACGCGAATCGAAAGCTCACCATGCCCCGGGGTATGATGCGCGGCACCTTCGACACGGTGGTGGGCCGCCGGACCGAGGACGCGCAGGGTATGGGACAGCCCTTTGGCCCGACCGGAACGATCTCCACGATGAACTTCGGCGTCGCGATCAGCCTTGCCAAGGGCTTCGAGCTGGGGTTCTCGCGGTATCGAATGGGGTCCTTCCCCGGCGTGAGCGTCTTCCCGACCTTTGGATTCGGCGGAGAGGGGCTCATCACCTTCAGCATGTCGCCGGAAGCGAAGTTCGGGGACATTCCGGTGTATGCGCGCTTCGAAGCGCTTTCTAGAGAGCACGTGAAGCTCGCGTTCGATGCTGTGTTTCGGATTCCAAGCCGCACCGAGTTTGGCTTTCTCGGCGGGATTCCGCTGCGCTTCATCATTCAAGAGCAGTTCTCGTTCGATACTGGATTCGAGTTCACAGTCGACACCAATCCTGCAGGCCCGTCGGTCTGGTCGCTCAACATTCCGTTCACGTTCATCGCGAACGCCACCGACCAGCTCTTCATCAAGGTCCACAGCGGCATGAACCTCTTCGACCTCAGCCAAACGATTCGCACCATGACCTCGGGCCTCGTCAACGGACCATTCTACTTCATACCGCTGGGCCTTGCCGTCGGATATACGGTCGAGGCGCGCAGCACGATGATGGACGTTTTCGCCAGCTTCCGCTTTCCGGGGTTCTACGGTTTCACGACCCGCGAGTCTCGGCTGAACGCAGAAACCTGGCAGGTTACGATCGGCCTCAACATCTACTCGCCGGTTCTGTTCAAGGGGCGTGCGCTCTGATGCTCTACCAGCTAGGCGAGCGCCGCGTGCAGATAGAGGGTGAAGTCTATGTGGCGCCGTCGGCTGACGTGATCGGCTCGGTCGTTTTGAAAGACAAGTGCAGCGTCTGGTTCAACGCGGTGCTTCGAGGCGACTCCGATGAGTTGATCGTCGGCGAAGAGACCAACATCCAAGACTCCGCCGTTCTGCACACGGACCCGGGCATTCGCCTGATCCTCGGCCGCGGGGTCACCGTCGGCCACCACGCGACGGTGCACGGCTGCCAGGTTGGCGACTTCAGCCTGATCGGCATCAACGCAGTGGTCCTCAATAACGCGAAAATCGGCAGGTACTGCACCGTTGGCGCGAATGCGCTGATCGTCCAGGGTCAGGAAATCCCCGACTATTCCGTGGTGCTCGGCTCTCCGGGGAAGGTGGTTCGAACCCTCGATCCGAGCAAAGGCGAGGGGCTCGAGAAGAGCGCGGCGGGCTACGTGCAGCGCGCGAGGCAGTACCTCGAAGGGCTCAGCGGCGACGATCGCTTCACTTGATCAGATTCGATCGAGGAGCGTCCGCTCGCCGAGCTCTTCGCAGAGCGACTCCAGCGCCGGACGATCCGGCCCGGTCCAGCGAAGCTGGTTCAATGACTCCGCGATCGGCACGTCGGTACGCAAGGTCGCAAGCGTTCGATAGAGCAAGGCCGCTTCGCGGTGCTCGCGGAGGTTCTGCGCGAGTGTCGCCGCGCCGCGGACCTTCACACCCCAGTCCTGGTGATCGTCTGGGATGTTCTCGAGGTGTACGAGCTTGGCGAGAACCGTGGCGGCGCTCTTCGCGCCCCAGCGCGCAATCCCAGGGATGCCATCCGCCGCATCGCCGACCAGCGCCAGGTAGTCAGGAATCGATTCCGGCGACACGCCGAACTTCTCGCGGACCCCGTCCGCATCCAAAACGATTTCCCGGCGGCGATCGAGCGTTACGACGTCGTTCGAGCGCACACACTGACAGAGGTCTTTGTCCGGCGAGCAGATCACGACCTGCGTGACCTCTGCTGTGTCGCGAAACTTGGCCGCGGCCGAGGCCAGCGCGTCGTCCGCCTCGAAATCCACCATGGGCCAGGTGACCATTCCCAGCGCCCGGCTTGCTCGCTCGACCAGGGGGAACTGCGCAAAAAGCTCGGGCTCGAGACCTTCGCCGGTCTTGTAGCCGTCGAAAAGCTGATTTCGAAACGACTCGACGGTCTGATCGAACGCGCATCCAAGATGTGAGACCTCCGGATCGCGGAGCATCGACGCCATGGACCGCAGAAAACCCCGAGTCGCGCCCACCTCTTGTCCGGATGGCGAAGTGGCTTCCGGCGCTCCGAACCAAGATCGAAAGAGCTCGTACGTTCCGTCGATCAGATGCACCTTCATGACTCGCTCTTATCGCAGTTCGACATTCCAGCACCATGCAGTTGGCAGAAGGACCGGCATTACGGGGACTTGTGGAACGATCTTACAGCCGTGGAAGAGGGCACCCCAACGTGTAGTAGAGGTGTGGTCATACCGTTGATTGTCTGACTTGCACACACACGACCACCCCAAATCTTGCGGTTTTTTTCTTGCGCACCCCAACATCTAGTAGCATCGGGATTGTTGCCATACATGGGGTGTCATCTAATGCGATCCGATCAAAGCCATTTCATGACGCGGTGCGAAATCGCCGAATTAACCCCTGTTTATGGCTCTCAAATCCTTGATATTACTGTCGAAAAGAAGAAAGCACATGGGGCTGATCGTTTCTGCTTGACTGAGAGTGCCCCACGGCGCTACTTCGCAGGCTCGCCCCAAGTGGTTGTGGTGGCTAGGAGGCGGCCAGCGCAACCTATTGTGGGGCGATTGTGGAAAGAGGGTGGTTCGCCTGGGGACTCGGGGTGAATTCTACCTGGATGGTGAGTTGCGTCAGGTTGGAGGTATGCTGTGGCATTGGATACGAGGGGAATGACTAGCAATTTGGAGATCGAAGGCGCTCGGCGAGCCGAGGTTTCGCAGGAAGCGGGCGGTCTCTCGATGGAACGCAAGCTGACCGAGGCCGGGACCGACCCGCTGGAAGCAGTCGAGTATGTTCTTCGAGACAGCCAGATAACCAACTCGGACGGCTCGGTCGTCTTCGAGCTCAAGGGGGCGCAGGTTCCCGACGGCTGGAGTCAGCTCGCCACCGACATCGCGGTCTCCAAGTATTTCCGCAAAGCCGGCATCAACGGCGACAAGAATCTTGGCGAGCGCAGCGTTCGCCAGCTCGTCTATCGCGTGGCGCACAGCCTGC
>JABDJF010000032.1 GCA_013002645.1 Myxococcales bacterium | reverse complement strand
GCGACGGAGCGAATCGTGCCCGACGCACCGTAAGCGCGATCCCAGCCAGCGATGCGCAGCGGCATCTCGACCGGCTGAAGCTCGAGGCCGGCGGCGAGCTTGGCTTTGTTGAAGCGTTTGCGAGTGATCTTTCCGTCACCGAAGAACTGCTTCGTGAAACCGACGCAGCCCATGTACATGCTGTGAACGGAGACCGGCACGAAGGCATCGCCGACGATGAACTCGGTGCTGCCGCCGCCGATGTCCACGACGATGCGCCGCGCTGGGGCGCCCGCAATGCCGTGGGACACGCCGAGGTAGATCAAGCGCGCTTCTTCGCGGCCGGGGATGATCTCGATTTGATGACCGAGCGCTTCACTTGCCTGGCTCAAGAGCTTGCGGGAGTTGCGGGCCTTGCGAAGTGTGTTGGTTCCGACCGCCCTAACCTGCTCAGCGCCGAAGTCCCGGAGCCGTTGACCAAAGAGTGAGAGGCACTTGAGCGCGCGATCCTGCGACTCGTCGTCGAGCGAGCCATCGTCTTGGAGGCCCGCGGCCAGTCTCACCGGCTCGCGAATGCGATCGACGATTTGAAGGCCACCGTGATCGACCCGTGCGATCACCATGTGAAAGCTGTTCGACCCCAGGTCTACTGCAGCCAGTGACTCCATTTGCCCCTGGGCCGCACTCTAGCCTAGTTCGCGACGGATGCTGCCGATTTTCGGAGCCATTCACCGGTCGAATCATCAGCCGGAAAATAGGATTCGATGCGTAGCTCTTGCGCCGTCACGTCGAGCGGCGTGCCGAGAGTGGTCAACGTAGAGAAGAGACTCAGCCGCGTGTCGCCCTTTTCGAGGTTCACGGTGACGCAGACGCGCGGCGCCCGAGACAGATCGACCTCGCGCATGCGCGAGGGCACGTTCGGGTATGCGAGCAAGGCGTCGAAAAGCTTTCGGCTCTCGCTGGTTTCGAGCTCGACGATCGACTCCCGGTAGAGGCGATCGATCAGAAACCCGGCGACTTCTTCCCAGTTCGTGACGTAGGGCCGCACGCCCTGCGGATGAAACAAGGAGTGCATCACGTTCTGGGCAACGATCGAATCGAACGGCGGATCGATGAAAAACGCGAAGAGTCGCGTGAACGCCTCATTCATGCTCACGATGTCCCAGGCGCGTGTCAGCACGATCGCCGGATACGGTTCGTGGTGCGACAAGATCGTGTCGAACGCCTGGCGCACCGGGAGCATCTCCGGCGCGGATAGATTGGTCTCACGATAAACCGGGGCAAAGCCGGCTGCCGAAAGGAGCGAGTTGCGTTCACGAAGCGGCAGGTCGAGCGCGCTCGCGAGGACGAGCACCATCTCGCGACTGGGGCACGACTTGCCGTTTTCGACGTAGCTGATGTGCCGGGTCGAGACTTCGGAGTCGATCGCGAGCTGTTGCTGGCTCATTCGCCGGGCCGCTCGCCACTGCCGCAGCAATGGCCCGAAGCCGGCGGGGGCGGTGCTGGTAGAGTGCATGTTCGGATTGTAACGCCGGCTTTCGTGCTGCCTATGACCTCCGAAGTCATGGCACCGGCTCAGTCGTCGCCCCAAGCTGGTCGATACAAGGAGGTTCCCATTGAAATTACGACTCTTTTCGCTCATTGCCGTCTTCGCTGCGTTTTCGATCTACACCGCCATCGTGGTCGCGAACCACGGCTACACCGGGTTCATCGACCTGGCTCTGACCGGTGGCTGGGGGGCGCAGGTCTTCATCGACCTCTGCGTCGCGCTGACTCTGTTCATGGTCTGGCTGGTGCCCGATGCCCGTGAGCGCGGCATCCCCGTCTGGCCCTACATCATTGGGATTCTGACGACCGGGTCGGTCGCCGCCCTCGCCTACCTCCTCCACCGCACCGCGAAGGACGCAAAGGGCGGGGCCGTGGCGCCACGAAGCACGGCGACCGCTTAGCGCTCGATGTACCCGATCGCCTCGAGGTGAGCGGCGACGTCTTCGTCGAGCTCGACCGAATCGGCGGCGACCGCGTCTTCGTGCGCAAGGGCGCGTTGCTCGAGCAGCGCCTTGGTCGCCATGCGAACCCGATCGGGAGACGACTTGGCTAGATTCTCCCGCTCGTTGGGGTCGAGATCGACCCGATAGAGCTCGACGGGCGCAAGGCCCCGCGGGTTGTCGCGATTGGCGGTGATGAGCTTGTACTCATCGGTGCCATCGAGCTCGCGAACCGACTCGAGGACGTTGCCCTCGTGGCTTTCTTCGGCGTACACGACATCGGTGCCAGTGAAGAGGTCGCCACCCTGGACTCCCTCGGGAACCGGCGCGTCCACGAGCTTCAAGACCGTGGGCATCAAGTCGATGCTTTGCACCCAGTGACGCACGACGGTTCCACCTCGCCGCGCCTGCGGAAGCTTCACCAGCAGGGGAACCCGAACCTGCTCGTCGTAGAGCGTCGTGCCGTGCCAGAAGCCCCCGTGCTCGTTGAACTCTTCGCCGTGGTCGCTCGTCACGATGATGGTGAGCTCATCATAGAGGCCGCGCGCCTGAAGCGCGTCGATGAGCTTTCCGAGCTCGCGGTCCCAGTAGCTGATCTCGCCGTCGTAGAGCGCGGAGAGCGCGGGCGCCTCGGATGGGTCGGGGTGTTGGTGCGCGGCGCGCGCGTAGCCGCTGCCATCGTAAGGATGGGCAAAGTATGGATCGTGCGGGTCCATGTAGCCGACGAAGAGGAACCAGGGGGTGGCGGCCTGCCGGTCGACCCACGAAACGAGGGCCGCGTTGACGGTTTCGGCGTCTTGATAGGCGGTGCCCGGCAGCACCTCTCCTTGCATCGCCCGCATCTTTTCGACGCGCTGGCGAATGAACTGCATCAGCAGAAGCTTGGCGCTGGCGTCGTCGGCACCGAGGACGAACTCAGGCTCGAGGTAAACGTATTCGTCGAAGCCCTGGTGAAAGTTGAAGTACGGAGCGACGTTGAAATTGGTTGCGTACCCGCCGGTCGTGTAGCCCGCCGCTTTCAAGGCCTCGGGCATCGTCGTCACCGCGTCGGGGAGCGCATCGCTCTTCGACATGACGCCGTGGCTCGACGCCAGACGCCCGCTCAAGATCGACGCAAAGCTCGGGCGCGTCCAGCTCGAATTGACGAACGCTTGGTCGAAACGAATCGCATCCT
>JABDJF010000011.1 GCA_013002645.1 Myxococcales bacterium | reverse complement strand
GGCCGCTCGTGAACGAGAGGAACGCAATGGAAACGGCCGCCGCGAGCACGACCGCGAGCGGCAAGGTGCTCCCCTGGAGCTTGGATGCGATGTAGTCGGCTCGCTGCTGCTTGGCCTTGTTGATGAGGGCGTTGATTTCGGGATTGCTATGCATGACTGATTCTCCTCGTTGATTGCTGTGCCGTTGCGGCATGGGAGGAGGTAGTGCAGGAGCTGTGCCAACTCGGAAGACGGGCTTTTTCGCCGAAGAAGCACGCGATGGAACCCAAAACGACCGGCCTCGTCGTTTTTCGTCGACCGCAGTCGACGAAACGCGGAGAGGCGCCAGTCGAGCGCCCTATCTCACTCGCTCGGGCACGCCGAGCTGGTCGTCAGCTCCAGGTCGTCGATGTAGATACGAATGGGCGGGTCGACGGGGGCGGTGCCGACCGTGGCGAAGTCGCCCAGCCTAAACTGCACGCGATACCACCGCCCCGACCACGCGGGCGGCAGACAAACTTCATTTCGAGTCCAGTCGCCCCCAACCTGTAGATCGGCGGGGTTGACCGCAGCACGACCGAGCACGCTGCGAATTGGCTTCTCGTTGAACTCGGGGACCTTGGACCAGAACGCGAAGGCCGGTCCATCGGTGCCCTCGCTCTCGGGGACAAAGACCCAGGTATCCAGCCAGATAACGGCTGCTTCGTTCCAGTAGGAGAGCTCGAGCACTCCGCCGTCCTCCGTCCGCGAGAGCGAGGGCTCCGCCAGAAGCGTGACCGAAGCCGTTTGCGCGTCGCTCCGGTCGGTGACGCCGGTGAAGCGGATCTCGGTCCCCGCGACGAACGCTGCGTCGAACGCTGGATCGAGGATGTCGCTCGAAGAACCGCAACTCGCTTCCGAGATGATCTCGACGTCGTCGATGGAGAGCTCGCTGGTGCCGTCCGCCGGGCTCAACGGTACCGGTCTGGAGATCAGTTCGACGACATTGCCGTGCGTCCAAGGTGGGAGGCAATAGACGAAGTTCTCTTCGGAATCGTTCCCCCACACCTCATCGAGCGGGAAGTTGCCTGTCGTCTTGTTAATGTCGTTTTGGCGTCCGATCCGGAACTGGAAAAGTCGCTCGGTAGTCCCCTGCCACCAGAAGCGAAGCGCGGGCGATGGAAGGGTCTCGGAGGTTGGAACGGAGAGCCTGGTCCACGCGACCGCGGCGCTTCCGAATTCGCTCGCCAGCCGGACCCCCGCACTCGCTTCACGACCGACTTCTTCCGCAAGCTCAGCAATCCCCACACCGGTCGTCTCGAACCGCCACCCGCCTCCTGCGACCTCGGCCGTGCCGTTCAGCACCTGGCCCGGCGCAGGGCATTCGCCGGGGTCGGCGAGCACGATGTCCAGGCGGTCTACCTCGATAATTCCCTCCCCCTCGTCAAAGCAGGAGAAATGCTGCTCCGGGGAACTGAGACGCACCGTCACGGGGCCTCCGTAAGCCGCCTCCCCGAGGCAGATGCGTTCGGTAAGCCACACATCGTTCGTGGTCGACGGATCCTCCGTCTGCGGGAGCTGCGTCTCCGCTCTGTTGAAGCCAAGCGCCACCCCGTACAAACCTCGCGCACGATAGGTAAGCTCCGCCACGAGGGGCTCGCCAGCTTCGTAGCTGGGCATCTGCACCGTTTGGCTGACCGCGCCAGCGAAGCAGGCGGCGGTCTCCTCGAGCTGGGCGAAGCCGAGATCGACCGCGCCAGTGCCACGCTCGAGTACGTTGGCGCCGCCGCTGAGGGTCCATGACTGCTGATCCTGAAAGCCCGGGTCGTCGAGAACCCCCGTCCAGGTGCACGGGATCCCCGAATAACCTGGCGCGCAGATGCACGAGGGCGCTTCGGCGTCGCTGTCACACACTTGATGGGCGCTAGGGCTGCACGCGGGCTCGCATGGCTTCGGTTCCCGAGCAACGCACCGTCCGTCCTGCTCGGCGAGCTCCGGCCGGCACACCGGGGAGCTGCAGCTGGCGATCAGCACGCCAGCGACCACGGCTTTGACGCAATACAAACGCAACGACCCCAAATTGCACGGGTTTGCGCCAGAGTGCAATGCGGCCGGGAACCCGACTGGCGCACTCGGGAACTTCGCCGTGGGCCGCCACGCACCATTTACGTATGGACACGTGTTGAGTTCGGTGGTCCCATCACACTCGGCCAACGTGGTCGCGCAAACGGTCCCCCAGCGGGAAAGGAGATTCCGATGCGCTCATTGCGTCTTCTATGGATGGCTTTGATTTTGGTGCTCGTCGTCCCGTTGTACGGGCAGGTGTCGTGTAACCGCTCCTGTCCGCCGTCGCCCAACCCGTGCCAGGTAGCGGCGGGCCGGTCGATCGAGACGGGTCAATGCGTCTACAGCGACATCGATGGAGCTAGCTGTGACTATCAGGGTGCCGCTGGGAGCTGCTTCGATGGGCAATGCCTTCCGGCGGACTGTGCGGCGGTCTCGGCATTCGGGTACTGCGAACAGTCCGACGGTGGTGGGACCGGCATCTGTATGGATCTTCAGTGCGTCGCTCTCGAAGCAGATGATCCATGCCTCCAGCCCGGGGTAGGGCGCATCAACTGCTGCGAGGATGCGGGATGTTCCGTGGCGAGTGGAGCGTACTGCAATTATCCCATGGCCAATGGCATGGCCTGCGATCCCTCGGGGATCGTACGCGCGGGGCCTGGAGCAGAAGGAGGAATCTGCATCGGCGGCACGTGCGTAGCCACGAGCGGCAGTTGTGCCGATCGCTCCTGCCCGACCTACTGGGATTCACAGTGCCAACGAGGGTACTGCGACCCGCTGACCGGGGAGTGCGAGGTGTGGTGGGTCGACTCGACATCGGAGTGCCTCGCCGACAATTCTCCGGGGTATTGTCGAGGTGGGCAGTGCACCGAAGTCAATGATGATCCGAGCTGTGGACCGTGCCTCGATACCCCATGCGTCAGCCGTTCTTGCGTGCTCCCGTGCTCGGTCTTTGGCGACAAGCAGTGCTCGACGATGGAGCAGCTCGAAGAAACTCCGATCTGCGTTGTCACACGGACCATTCCTAACGGCGAGCGCTGCGAAGGGGCCCCCGGCACCTGCTTCGGGGGTCAGTGCATGTTTGGAGGATGCATGGACGATTCCGAATGCGACGACGAGAACGAATGCACCACGAACACCTGCAATCCATTCGGCGACCTCTGCGACACCGATCCGGTGATGAACGAAACGCCTTGCGGTCCGCCGGGCCAGGACGGCCTCGTGCTGGCCCGTTGCGAGAACGGGCAATGCCTTCCCGATCTGTGTCTCAACAGAGACTGTGGCGACCCGGACGGGAACTCGTGCACAGGCGTTTGCATCTCGCCGTATGGCTTCTGCGACGATGATGCGAATCTACCCAACGGCACGACTTGCGAGAACACCGGCGAGTGCTTCAACGGGGAGTGCCTGCCGACGATCCCACGTTGCCAGAGAGATAGCGACTGCGAGGATTTCAACGACTGCACTGAGGACAGGTGTCAGGCCACGTTCTGTGACTTCGATTCTTTGCCGAACGGCACGCCCTGCGGCTTGAATGGCCAGTGCTTTTTCGGGGGCTGCCTGGACTTCTTCTGAGGTGAGCCTCTCACTTTCCCAGGTTGGAACCGACTGGGCATGGGCCACTGCGCTTTTGCCAGGTTGGAGCCGACGGGAGCAGTCGCCGCGTCCCATGGATGCACGCCATCCGGCTCGGACAGCCGGTTCGCCGCGCTCGCACAGAGCGTCTCTCAAAGGCTCTCGAACGCATCGCACCTCCTAGGCCACAGCGGTGCCCTGCCCGCTTTCTACAGGCCCGATGTAGACGCTCTATCGCAGTGCCGGTCGGCTACGTCGCAGCAGTTGCGCCTGCACACCGAACGACCCACCACGTGCCCGCCGGGAACTCGACGCTTCGGTCTCCTTCGCGCCAAGCTCGATAGGCTATGCGGTAGGCCAGACGGAAGGCACGTAGGCGTTGCACCGCCGCACGCCACGCGTCGCGTGTGAGCGCCGAGAAGGTCGGATTTCGGCCAAAGCGCTCTTTTTTCTTCGCAGGCTGGTCGGTCACCATCGCCTTGCGTACTCGGACACGACCCAGGAAGCCTCGCCCTTGAAGGCGGAGTTCGGCCCGTAGCTGCGGAAGGCGATTCCTGAGCAGCGTGTCGAGCGCTTGGAGGTAGCCGCCCCGGTCCGTAAAGCAGGGGGGAATGCTGAGCTCGAGGGTTGCGCTCTGAGGGGCGTTCTCTTTGAACCACACCGCGGGCCGCGTGGCCTTCACCGTCCCGGAACGTAGCGTGCCGAGTGTGCTGAGTGCACCCGGCCATCGCTCGGGAGAGCGCACGAGAGCCGCACTGACGGGATTCGATAGGACGTAAGCCACCTTGTCGAGCACCTCCGAAGGCCCGCCAAGCTCTACCGCGCTGTAGGGGACGTTTGGCTCCCAGACAACCTCATCCCAGCCACGAAGGCGCTTCACGCACATGGCCAACTGCCGATTGAACCAGGCCATGAAGTTAGGCATGGCGCCTTCGGTGTCCGTAAGGATCAGGTGGTAGTGATTGCTCATCGCGCAGAGCGCGTGCACTGCGACGCCGTGCTTCGCCGTGCCTAGAGCGAGGCAGTAGAGGAAGGCGTTGGTGAGTGCATCGTCAGGACGCAGCAGAAAGCGTCGGCCGATGCAGCGGCGGGTGACGAGGTAGGTTCGATTGGGAAGGACACATCTCGGTAGAGTCATGTCCAGATATCGGACCTTTCAGCGCTTGGTTGCACCGAATCGTGCCGGATCGAACCTGGGAAGGTTTCCACGACGGAATCATGCCGGATCGAACCTGGGAAGGTTTCTGGAACCTGGGAAGGTCTAAAAGGTTGGATCGAACCTGGGAAGGTCTAAAAGGTTGGCGGAGAGCGCGTGCCGGATCGAACCTGGGAAGGTCTAGAAGGTTACCGCGCTTTTCCCAAGGCCGATCAAGGTCGTTCCCCAACCTCACTCGCTCCGGCACGCCGGGCTCGTCGTCAGCTCGAGTTCGTCGATGTAGATGCGAATGGGCGGGTCGATGGGCGCCGTGCCGGTTGGGGGGATCTCCCCCAGTCTCCATTGAACGCGAAACCACCGTCCCGACCATTCAGGAGGCAAACAAACCTCGTTTCGTCGCCAGCCACCGCCGACCATCAGCTCGGCTGGGTTCACCGCAGCTCGCCCGAGCACGCTGCGGATTGGTTTCTCTGCGCCTACTGGGACGTTCGACCAGAACCCTACAGCCGGTCCCTCATCACCGCTGCTGTCGGGAACCAGCACCCACGTTTCGACCGACATGAGCGCTTCCTCATTCGAGTACAAAAGCTCCAGCACGCCTCCATCGCCCGTTCGCGAGAGCGAGGGCTCAGTCCGCAATGCGGCCGCTGTATAGGGGGTGAAATTCTTGACCCCCGTGACGCGCGTAGGCCCCGCGTCGAACCCTGGATCGAGGACGTCGGTCGACGCACCGCAGCGCGCATCGGACACGATCTCGACGTCGTCGATGACGAGCTGACTAGGGTTCGTCGAGTCGCCCACCGGGGTCCTGAAAATCAAGTCGAGGACGTTACCGTGCGTCCCGGGCGGTAGGCAGTAGACGTAGTTGAGCGCGGACCCGGTGCCTGTCACGGTGTCGAGTGGGAGGTGCGCGTTGCCAATGCCTTCGAAGCGGCCGAGCTCGAACGTGAATGGGCGCCCGCCGGTGCCTCGCCACCAGAAGCGAAGCGCGGGCGACTGCAGCGACTCGACGGATGGAACGGAGAGCCGGGTCCAAGCTGCCGCGCGGCCGTTGGCTTCGCGCGCAAGCCGGACACCCGACGTGGCTTCAAGGCCCACGCCCTGGGCGAAGCCGGCCTCGGCCGCGCCCGTCGTCTCGAACTTCCAACCTCCGTTCGTCTCCGCCGCACCGTTCAACACTTCGCCGGGCACTGGGCATTCGCCTGAATCCGCCGCGACGATGGCGAGGTGGTCGACCTCGATATCGCCCTCAGGTTGGTCGAAACACGAGGGATGCTGCTCCCGCGGTCCAAGCTGCACGAGAACTGGGCCGCCGTAGGCCGCCTCTCCCAAGCAGACGCGAGCGGTTTGCCAGGCGTCGTCAAACGTTGGCTCGAGCTGTGTCCACGCCCTGTTGAAGCCAAGCGACAGTCCGTACAAGCCCTGCGCACGATACGTCACCTCCGCCACGAGAGGCTCCCCAACCTCGTAGCTCGGCATCTGCACCGTCTGACTCACCGCCCCCGCGTTGCACGCCGCACTCGGGGGGAAGAACGCGACTCCATCGTCGCTGGGGGCACGCTCGAGCGGGAGGACTGTGGCGCCTCGGCTCAGGGTCCACGCCTCCCGGTTTTGAAAACCGGGGTCTTCAAGAACACCCATCCACGTGCACGGGTTGCCCTCATAACCTGGCGCACACGCACAGGAGGGGGACTCCGCATCGCCATCACACACTTCGTGCGCGGAGGGTGCGCAGGCCGGTTCACACGCGGGCTCTACATCGGCGAGGCCGCCGCTTCCTCCAGTACCCCCAGATGCGTCGGCGTCATCACCACAGCCCGCGAGACACACGATGCAAACGACCGAAAAGCGAAGCCAACCAAGTGCATGTCGACGGGTCAAAACTTGGGCCATCTTTGATCCTCTTCTGCGGGTCGCGCTGGTTCAGCCATTCTGTGCGCTGACCTGCACGACGGGGCTTTCCTGAGCCTGCTCCTGGCTCGACCCAAGCGTACCGTACACGAGCGCGAGGGAGACGATTGCCGCGAGTGCGACTGGGAGGACGCCCGCCTGGACCTTGCTCGCGATGAAGTCGGCCCGCTGCTGCTTGGCTTTGCTGACGATGGCGTTGATTTCGGCGGTGCTGTGCATGTCTGATTCTCCTCGTTCATTGTCGTGCCGTTGAGGCATGCGAGGAGTAACTGCAGGAGCTGTGCCAACTTGAAACACGCGGATTTTTGACGATTACGGGGCTTCAAATACACAAAACGACGGGCATCGTCGTTTTTCGATGACCGTGGTCGACGAAACGTCGAGACGAGTCGTTCGCGAAGCGCAGCGGCGACCATCGCTGTGCGCACTGCGTCAAATTGGCCTCCATGGAGTCCGGCTCTTTTCGTGTCGTCGCCCAGCGTCTTGGCATATTGTCTCAGTCGAATGGCGCGAGCGACGAAGCGACAGGAAGCGGAAGCGACTATTGCGACGGTAGAGGCGGCATACGACCTCGGCCCGACCGCTTCGGACTGGTTCCCCCGCTTGCTCGAGGCGATCCTGCCGCTCCTCGATCACGGGCTTGGGGCGGGAGGGC
>JABDJF010000003.1 GCA_013002645.1 Myxococcales bacterium | reverse complement strand
GGCTTCAACGATGCCTACCTCTGGACGGTACAGCTCCGTGCTGCCATGATCTTCTAGCCGGGCATTTAGAATGAAGAAGGAACGAACCATGAAACTAGGAAATCTTATCTGGGTTCTCGCAGTGGCTGGCTCGGTAGCGGCCTGCAACAGCGGGTCTCCGATCACCAACGAGAGGCCGCCAGTCGAACCGGGTAGCGGTGGCACCACCGGTAGCGGCGGGACCAGCGGTGGAGACGGCGCCTGTACCACCGCCGAAAACGCCGCGGTGTACATGGACCTCGAATACACCAATGGGGGTGGGGACACCTTCACGGGCCCGGACGCGGCATCGGAGATCGGCAGTGACTGCATCTTCGGCGCGCCGAGCTCGACGCCGGCGCTTGAGGGTTGCGGCGCGCAGGCGGCCGCGGTGATCGGCTGCTTTCCCAACTGTCCTGCCGATACGATTCAGGCGGCTGCCGACTGCGTTGCCGACTGCACGCAGATGGCAACCATCGAGGCGGCCCCGCCGGGGCTCTCCGATGAATGCGTGGCTTGTACGGGGGACACGGTCGCCTGCGGCGCCGCGTTCTGCACCAACCTCTGCGTTTCAGACACCAACTCGGATGAGTGTATTGGCTGCCGCTGCGACAACAATTGCATCCAGGCTTTCGACGCTTGCTCAGGCCTTCCTGGCGACGGTGAGTGCGGATAGCGGCCTCGTAGCCGACGGACGAGATAAGGGCGCCCACGTCGTGGGCGCCTTTTTTTTCGTCGCTAGCCGCAGACCTGATCGGTGATCTCGAGCTCGGGCCGACAGGGATAGGCATCGACGTTCACGAGATTGGCCCGATCGATGATGTCCTGGCATTCGAGGCCCGCCGCGCAGTCGACCGCCCCTTCAAACGCCGTGACACAGGCCTCCGAGGTTTGCTCGGCGAACGACCGTTCGAGCTCGCAATTCTGCTCGCATGCATCCTCGGTGCCTAGGACGGCAACCTCGCATTCAACGACGGCCAAGGCACAGAACGCCGTGCAGGTCGGGCCGGGTTCGAAGATGGGCGTGCCCCCGCCGCCGCCCGAGTCGGCCCCTTGTACACATCCGAACGCGCTCGCGCTGAGCACGAGCGAACCCCAAAAAAGCAATCTAAGCATCTCGTCCCTCAATAGTTCTTCCCCACGATCTCTTGCACGCGCGTCATCAAGGACTTCGAGTAGAGCCTTCCAGCCAGCGAGTTACGCGCATCGCGCTGCACCGCATCCCAGGCCTCCTTGTTGCGCCAGAGGTTCACGGACTTGAGCCGACCCGCGAGGGCTTTGCTGGCTTCGGCGTCGAGGCGGCGCCCACCTTCGCGAAATTCTTCGGCGTGCTCTTTGGCGCTTTGCCGAATGTGCTCCTGGGCCGCCGGTGGCAGCGCGGAGAGGCGTTCCTTTTTGATCACGTACGCCCCCACCACGATCCCCCCACCGGGCTTGGTCATCGTCTTGAGCTTGGTGTGCCACTGAAATGCGAGAACTCCGATCGAAGACGCGATCACGGTGTCCACCATGCCGGTCTGCAGAGCCGAGAAGACCTCCGGCAGGCCCATGGTCACGCCGTTCGCCCCCGCAGCGTCGACGAACGCTTTCATCGTCGGCGAGCCTCGCCAGACCCAGGGGCGAACGTTCTTCAGGTCATTGGGATGTTGAACCTTGTGCTTCGAAAAAATCCGGACCTGGCCGGAGTCGCCCCAGGAGATCAGCTCGTAGCCGGCCTTGTCGAAAAGCGCGACGAGGTCGGGACCGAGCTTCGCGCGGACGTCGTCGAGCGCCGGGTAACTGGTGATGAGCCCAGGCGCCTGGAGGACCAGCACCTGGGGCACGAGCGCGCCGAGGCCCGTCGATGTCAGAAGCGCGCCGTCGAGCTGACCGACCCGCATCTTGCGGACCACCGTCATCTCGTCGCCGGCGACCCCGCCATCGTACATCTTTAGGTTTACCTGCCCGTTGGTCACCTCTTTGAGCTCCTTGCGAAGCTGTTGAAAGGCCCTGCCGAGGTCGGACTGCCTTGGCGCCAGAGTCGCGATGCGAAGCTGGTGGGTCGGCTCCGCGGTCGGCTCGGGGTTCGCGTTGGGGCTCGTTTCGGCGCTCTCGGCCTTCGCGTTTTCGGCTCTGGCCTCGCTGCGGATCGAATCACCACTGAGCAGAACGGCAACGAGAAGGACGGACGAAGTGAGAAGAATCCGAAGCATGCTGAAGCAAAGCACGGACCGGGAGTCGCCTCAAGAGCCCCCGCCGGTCGCGCGCATGACGCCGCTGCCGCGCAGCTCGAGGCCGTCGAGGCAGCCGGAAATGTCCTCCAGCAGGTTCGGCACAGCCGAGGGGTCAGCGATGGGGTTTACGACACAGACGTCGATGCCAGCTTCGGCATACCCGCGAATTCGCGCCCGGATGGTTTCGCGATTGCCGACCACGGCCATGGCGTCACAGAGCCGGTCGGTCACGCCTCGGGCAACGCCTGCGCGGTCGCCCTTCGCGAAGGCCTCGCGAATCTGCCGCGCTTCGTCTTCGTAGCCGATCCACTCGAAGCACTTGTTGTAGCCGGGGGTGGCCGCGTAGGCGCCAAAGACGTTGCGGATCAGGCCGCGACCCATGTTGGGATCATCGGCCATCACCACGTGAAGTCGGGCGACGACTTCGATGGTGCGGGGGTCGCGTCCGACCTCCTCGGCGCCGGCCCGGACCTCGCCAAGCACCTGGGGCAAGGCCGACTCGGGGACCATATTCAAACACACGCCGTCGCACAGCGCCCCGGCCAGGCGCAACATTCTCTTGTTGAGCGCACCGAGGTAGATCGGAACTTCGCCGACGGTGGCGCCTCCAAGACGAAACCCCTTCACCGAGAGAGTCTTGCCCTCGTAGTTGGTCTTCTGCCCGCTCATCATCTGGCGCAGCACTTCGATGTGCTCGC
Organism: Myxococcales bacterium; assembly: GCA_013002645.1. Taxonomy (GTDB): domain Bacteria; phylum Myxococcota_A; class Polyangia; order Polyangiales; family Houyiibacteriaceae; genus SG8-38. The sequence goes on along the minus strand of JABDJF010000003.1, from coordinate 2,034 downwards.
GCATGCGCGTGAGCGGCTTGTCGAACGGCTGTCCCGCCCAGTCCCGAACGATGTTCGGAGAGGAAAGGCCGAGGCCGAGGATGAAGTTGCCATGGGTCATCTGGCTCAGCGTCATGGCCGCCATGGCGTGCACCATCGGCGTTCGTGTTTGCGCGGGAACCACGGCCGTCCCGATTCGCGTCCCCGGCAAGCCCTGCGCAACGGCGCCCGCGAGCGCATAGGAGTCGCCGCCGTTGACCTCGGCCATCCAAACCTCTTCGTAGCCTCGGTCGACGGCAGCCCGTGCCAGCTCGACCGCCTTGTCCGCCCCGGCCACCGGCAAGGTCATCCCCAACCGAACGTTCTTCTCGGTACGCTCCATCCAGTCATCCTAGTCGAATCTCCCCAAGCCATTAACCCTTTTGAATTGGGGACTGTCCCCTTTTTGAACTGGTTCGGTTCGGGGAGAAGCTGCTAACACCGGGTGATGACCAGTACCTTCGAGCTCTGCGCTCCGATGCAGGCGGTGGTCATCGCCGTTCGCGCAGACGTCGGCCAGACGGTCGCCGCCGGGCAGGTGCTGGTGATCCTCGAGGCGATGAAGATGGAGCACGTCGTGGCCGCGGAGCAGAGCGGCGTCGTCCGAAAGGTGCTCGTCGAGGCAGACGCGATGGTGGGGCCCGGAGACGCACTGCTGGTCTTGGAGCCGGCCGAGCTCGTCGTGGCTGCGGCGGCTCGGGAACCGATGACGTCCGTCGACGAGATTCGACCGGACCTCGAGGAAGTAGACGAGCGGCACGGGTTCGGGCTCGACGCGAACCGCCCCGATGCCGTGGCAAAGCGCCGCAAATCGGGCCAGCGCACTGCGCGCGAGAACGTCGCGGACCTGGTCGACGAGGGAACCCTGGTCGAATACGGCGCCTTGGTCATTGCAGCCCAGAGACGGCGGCGATCGATCGACGAATTGATTCGTCGCACGCCTGCCGACGGCCTGGTTGCAGGCATCGGCCGCGTGAACGGAGAGCCCTTTGGAGAGACGCACACGCAGTGCGTGGTCATGTCGTACGACTACACGGTGCTCGCGGGGACACAGGGCACGATGAATCACCTCAAGAAGGACCGCATGTTCGAGCTGGCCGAACAACGGCGCCTTCCCGTCGTCCTCTTTTCCGAAGGTGGCGGCGGCCGGCCAGGCGACACGGACCATGCGATCGTGGCAGGCCTCGATTGCCGGGCGTTTCAGTACTTCGCCGAGCTTTCCGGGAAGGTGCCACTCGTGGGGGTCAACTCCGGCCACTGTTTCGCCGGGAACGCCGCGCTTCTCGGCTGCTGCGACGTCGTGATCGCGACGAAGGCCTCGAACATCGGCATGGGCGGGCCCGCAATGATCGAAGGTGGAGGTCTCGGTGTCTTCGCGCCGGAAGACGTCGGGCCATCGGCGTCTCAGTACCGAAACGGCGTGATCGACGTCCTGGTGGACGACGACGCGGAGGCCGTTGCCGCGGCGAAGAAATACCTTTCGTATTTTCAAGGCGCCCTCCCCGGCTGGACCTGTGCGGACCAGAGGCTGCTCCGGTCGGCGATTCCGGAAAACCGCCTGCGGGTCTACGAAGTGAGGGCTGTCATCGAGACCTTGGCCGACGACGATTCGGTCCTGGAGCTGCGGGGCGGATTTGGCGCGGGCATGGTCACCGCGTTGGCGCGGATCGAAGGCAAAGGCGTCGGCATCGTCGCCAACAACCCGATGCACCTCGGAGGCGCGATCGACAGCGAGGCCGCCGAGAAGGCAAGCGACTTCATGAAGCTCTGCGGCACGTTTGGGATCCCATTGGTTTTCCTGTGCGATACGCCGGGGTTCATGGTGGGGCCCGAAGCCGAAGAGACGGGGCTCGTCAAACGCGCCGCCAAGCTCTTCACGACGAGCGCCGCCCTCGCGGTTCCCTTCTGCACGATCGTTTTGCGCAAGGGCTATGGGCTCGGCGCGCAGTCGATGGCAGGCGGCAGCTTCAAAGCGCCCGCATTCACGGTGTCCTGGCCGACCGGCGAGTTCGGAGG
>JABDJF010000816.1 GCA_013002645.1 Myxococcales bacterium | reverse complement strand
TGATCCCGACGACGGGTCAAACCGAGTTTGTGCCGCTCTATCGGGGAGAGTCCCGTGGGAAAGAAGGAAGCTCGATGGCGCCTGCCCGCAGCGGGCCGCGCTGGGTGCGCCGAGTCGCAGCGGGTAGGGGTTGACATCGATCACAAAGACAGAGCAAACCCGCTCCATGGTCGAGGCGAGCGCTCACAAGTGGCAGGACGTGTGCGAACGGTGCGGCCACGGCTTCGAGCCGGGCGAGTCACGCTGGATCGAGCAGCGCCGGTACACGGTTCACACTGCGTGTGCGGACTGGAAGTTGTGGGAGCGGCCACCGTATTCGTGGAAGCTCAAAGAGCTTCGGAGGGCGTACCGCAGCGCAGATCCCAAGAACCGAGCTCAGATCGTGAAAGCCGGTCGCGCGATACGACAGGCGCAGGCGGATTGGCCAGACCACGCGACAGATCATGTGCAGCGCGTGCTCGAGGCAGTGCGGGGGTTGGGTTAAGCGCCGTGCCGACGGGGGTGCCGTCGCTAGAAACCAAACACTCCGCCAGGTTAGTCGCGTGGCCAGTGACTGGGCGTCGTCGTTTCGCGGGCATCAACGCTCACAGCACACGTGGTGTAGGTAAATGATCGAGTTCTGGTAGGCACGCATTCGTCAAGGAGCAGCCTGCCCCCATCGACCCAGGACCGCCCGAAGGTCGTCGGGCCAAATCCGGCCGCAGCAGCTCATTCCCTCCACGAGGAGTCGTCTCTTGGAAGCCTATGATCTGGGTCGAAGAGGGTGACCTTGTGAGGTCGCCGCTTGGTCCATTTCCAAAGGACCAAATTCATGTCCTCGGGACCGGCGCCTAGAGCGAAGCTGCGGACCACCATCCCGGCATATCCTCTGGCGATGAGGCGATCTGCAAGCTGATGCGATGCAGGCACCTGCCCATCGAGCATCTCCTGGTTCCACGACGGGCACTCGAGCTCGCCCCGTGAAACCTTCTCCCTTCTCATTGCTTTCGAATCGCGGGTATCGAAGATGTTCATGCAATCAACCCGATATTCGCAGAGGGTCAGAGGGTGAAACGGAGCCCCAAGCGGGCTCGCTTCGCGCACGGCGACAAGCACGTCGAGCGAAGTGTAAAGAGCAGGCTGACCTCGACGGTTGAAGCGACCGCCGTGGAGCTTCGCGCCCGCGCCCGACAGTGGATCCCACGCCCACTCTGGATTGTGCGCGCGGTAGACCGATTCCTGAAAGCGAATCCCCCGCTTAGGCGTAGCCACCCGCCATCACCCGATCGAGATAGGCGTGTACCTGGCCGGCCTTGCCAGCACGAACCAGCTGGTCTGGGGTCTGCCCGCCAAACCCCGGCAGCGGCTCCGAACGAAACCATGCGTATGCACCCAAGAGCGAGCCTGTCACGGACTCCACACGGTTGAGGATCTCAAGCATCTCGCGAAGCCGGGTTTGGGTCTTGGCGGCCTCCGTCCGCTGGCGACGCGTAAGCGCATCGGATGCAAGACCCAGGGTCTCTGAAATTTCGCCCTTCGTGGTCCTCAAGGCCTGCGCGATCTTGGCCGGCGAGAACAAGCGATCATCGATGTAGGCTTCAAATTGCACCGTAATCACACCTTTCTTCACTCATTATGATGTGAAAAGACGTGATGTCAACCGCAACGTCCAGCCGTGCCCGAATGCCAACGAGCGCTTCGCTCGCCGACGTTCGGATCTCGCTCCCGAAGCTCTCGACGGAGCGCGCGCATGGCCCGAACAAGGGACTCGGGACCCCCTAAGGCCGCGTCCTCCAGAACGCCCCGAGCTCGCTCCTCGTCTTGTTCGGGCCACAGGCCGTCGCTTCGCAAGAGCGACTCGGCTTCTTCTACCCATTCGACCAGATCCATAGCGACGATCGTATCAAACCCGGGATCGCAGGTGAAGCCCGAACCGCATCGAGGCCCTGGCAGACAACCAGGGCAGGGCGCCCTGGTTGCTGGGGGCTGCCGTTACTCGGCGGCGGCAGCCTCCTCTTTTGCGAAGGGCTGTTCCTCACGGAGCTGGAACTTCGTCTGTGGAAGGATGTCTAGCTTCAACGTAAAGCTCCCGTCCTTGTTCTCGAAG
>JABDJF010000797.1 GCA_013002645.1 Myxococcales bacterium | reverse complement strand
CTCGCGCGACGGTGCGCATCCGCAAGACGACCGAGCTATGGCCCACCGGCTTGAAGCTTCGTGACTCCGCGGAGGAGATGACTTCGAGAATCTCGTCTTGTTCAAGGTCGGTTCCAACGAACCGCGGCGGCCGCTCGGGCTCGGCGTTTGCCACCGAGCCCAGCCAAATGACCGCCGCCGCCGTGAGCGCGAAGCTAGCGTACGCCTGCGAACAGGTTCTTAGCAATGACCATCCGTTGAATCTGGGACGTGCCTTCGTAGATCTGGAGGATCTTCGCGTCGCGCATCAGCTTCTCGACCGGGTATTCGGTGATGTAGCCGTTGCCGCCGAACACCTGAACCGCATCGGTCGCCACTTGCATCGCACTGTCTGCGCCGAACGCCTTCCCGTACGATGCCACGAGCGAGTTCCGGCCGCCCTGGTCGATCTGCCAGGCCGCCTTCCAGACGAGAAGTCGGGTGGCCTCGTATTTGATGCCCATCTCCGCGATCATGGCCTGAACCATCTGATGTTCGGCGATTGGAACGCCAAAGGTCTTTCGCTCGAGCGCGTACGCGATCGATTCTTCGAGTGCGCGACGCATCAGACCGCAAGCGCCGGCGCCGATGTCGGGTCGAGTGCGGTCGAAGGTTTGCATCGCCAGCTTGAAGCCGTGCCCTTCCTCAGCGAGCACGTTGTCGGACGACACCCGAACGTCTTCGAAGTTGACGACGGCGGTGTTGCTCGCGCGCTGGCCGAGTTTGTCTTCGGTCTTCCCGATGGTGACGCCGTTCGCATCGCGGTCGACGACGAACCCCATGATGCCGCTGTGGCGTAGCGATGGGTCGACGGTGGCGAACACGACGTACCACCTCGCCCAGGCCGCGTTGGTGATGTAGACCTTTTCTCCATTGAGGATCCAATCATTGCCGTCTTTGCGGCAGCGAGTTTGGATCCCGGCTGAATCGCTTCCCGCGACAGATTCCGTGATCGCATACGACGCGAAAATGGGCTCCGAGGTCAGCATCCCGAGGTATTTCTTCTTCTGCGCCTCGTTACCCGCGATGAGGAGCGGCGTGGCAGCGAGGACGTTGGCCGTCATGCTGGTTTGGATGCCCGTGCAGCCAAACGCGAGCTCTTCGGTGAGGAGCACGTGATCGACTTCGCCCATGCCTGCGCCGCCGTAAGCCTCTGGAATGTTCGGCCCGACGAAGCCGAGCTCCCAGGCCTCTTTGAAGACGTCCATCGGGAACTCGTGGGTCTTGTCCGCCTCGCCGGCGACGGGGACAATCTTCTCGCGGGTGAACCGGCGGCTCTCCTCCACGAGGGCCTTCTGTTCGGCGGTCAACTCGAAATCCAACATGTTGCTACCTCTCCATCAACGGCGCCGTTCCTGCTCGCGACGCTCGAGTTCGGCCCTTACGGCCTTCGCTCCCATTCGAAACCCCAGCGCAAAGCCAATCAGCAGTATGCCCGGGATGTAAATGATATGGCCGACGGATGGCATCAGCTGCCACCGCTGGCTCGAATCTCGGCACTGAGCCTCTCGAGCTCGTCCGCCGTGTTGCGCTGCAGACCCCGCATGCGCATCAGATAGAGAAAGAGCAGCGCCCAAACGATCGCGTATGCCCCAAGCATGAGAGCACCGCCGGGAACGCTCTCGGCTTCGGGCCCGCGAACTCCCACAAACTGTGCGGCCCTCTCCTCGGCCGCGTCTTCCTTCGTTTCGGACGACCCGCCGTCGGGCTCCGCCGGCTGTTCATCGGCGAGCGCCGGTGAGGTAATGAGCATCGTGCATCCCAGCACGAGCGCGGCGATCAAAGCTCGCATGTCAGTCCCCTCATCGGTGCATCAACTCGAATCGTAGCGCTGCGGTTTGTTCCCGCTGTCGTTCCGCGGAGGCCCGCACCCAAATCAAGAGTACGGCCAAGCCGGTGAACGCGATGAAGCTGAGTCCGAGCGCCCAATACATCTCGGACTCGAGGCCGCCCCCCTTGCCGGTGATGACGGTCGGGTGAACACCCCTCCAACGCTGCACGCTGTAATGAATCAACGGCAGGTCCACCAGCCCGAACAGCGCCAAGCCCGCCGCGAAACGCTTCTCGACTTCGCCCGCGCTGCCCATCGATCGAAGCGAAAGGTACGCGGCGAAGATCATACCGGCGAGCAGCGTGGTCGTGAGCCTCGGGTCCCAAGTCCACCAAACGCCCCAAGCTTTGCGCGCCCAGAGAGGGCCGGTGAGCAAAACGATGAGGCAGAACAGCGAGCCGACCTCTGCCCCTGCGACTCCCAAGGCGTCCCACTTGGGGTCACGCTTGAGGAGGTAGACCGCGCTGCCAACGGCCGATACGCCGAAGCCGATATACATCGCGTAGGCGCTCGGAACGTGGAAATAGAAGATCTTCTGAACGATCCCCATTTGTTGCTCGACAGGAGCAACGACGAAAATCGTGTAGAGGGTGACGGCAAAGAGCGCCAGGGTCGTGAAACAGATTAGCGACCAGGCGGTCGAGCCACCGGATTGACGTGGACGGTTCATGCCTATTCCCGGTCGGACGCTAGCATGCAGCCGCTGGGGCGTCAGCCTGGCCGGTCCCCCAATTCCTGGCATGGATTCGACCGGGCTTGCTGCTTTTGCAGTGCGCCGCTAAAGACGCCGCTGATGGATTTGCTCGACAGGCGGTTCCTTTTCGTTGTGGGCAAGGGCGGTGTCGGGAAGACGACCGTGGCGACCGGGCTCGCCCTTGCGGCAAGTCGCCGCGGCAAGAAGGTCCTACTGGCCCTGGTCAACTGTCAGGAGCGCGTGAGCGAGCTTCTGGACACGGATCCGATCGGCTCGGAAATCGTCACGATTCGAGAAAACCTCGACGCAGTGAACATGACGCCGGACGCGGCCCTCCAAGAATACGGGCTGATGATCTTGAAGGTGAAGGCCGTCTTCAACGCCGTCTTCAGAAACCGTTTGGTGCGCGCGTTCCTCAAAGGGACCCCCGGCCTCGAAGCGTGGTCGATGCTCGGAAAGGCGTTTTACCACGCATGCCCGCCGAGGGGAGAGCCGGACTACGACCTCGTGATCGTGGATGCGCCTGCGACTGGACACGCGCTCGACATGCTTCGGGTGCCATTCGTCATCGAGAGCGTCGCACCGCCCGGGCTCTTGAGGCGAGATGCGGCGCGGGCCGTCGACATGTTCCGTGACCCCGAACGCTCCGGCGCTGTCCTGGTCACGCTTCCGGAATACATGCCGGCGAGTGAGACGATCGAGCTTTCAGACGCCTTGTCGAACGAGCTAGGGATCCCAGTGTTGCAACTCGTCATCAACCGCGTGCTCAACGTGCTTTTCGCCGAAAAGGAACGGCCCGTTCTCGAAGGCCTCCCATCGGAGCTTGCAGACGACAGCGAGATTCGCGGACTGGCCATAGCCGGCAAGCGGCGAGTTCTTCGCGAAACGGTCCAGGCGCGGGCCGTGCGGCAAGTGTGTACCCACATCGACGCCCCTTGGAGCGAGCTGCCCTACTACGACGGTTTGGAAAAAGACCCGGACACCATCGAAGCGCTGAGCCAGGCCCTCCTGAAGACGGTATGATCGGTTGCGGGCAACCGATGATGCACTAACGTCGACCTCGAGGTTTTCATGCCAGGCTCGGCTACATCAGGTCTTTCGTTTCAGACACCACTCATCTTCGAGCAGGGTTCGCCCGGTCGCAGCGGCGCGTCGCTCAGCGCGGACGACCTTCCCCAGGTCGACCCGGAGCGAGCATTCGGCGACATGGCGCGACAGAGCCCAGCGCAGCTTCCAGAGGTCTCCGAGCCCGAAGTCGTGCGCCACTACGTCCGGTTGAGCCAGCAGAACTTCGCGATCGACATCGGAATGTATCCGCTCGGCAGTTGCACGATGAAGTACAACCCAAAGGTCAACGAGTGGGCAGCGCGCTTGAGCGGTTTTGCAAACCTTCATCCCTACATGCCCGACTCCCTGGTACAGGGCGCTCTCGAGCTGATGTGGCGGCTCGAGCAAGGGCTGGCCGAGGTTTGCGGAATGGATCGCGTGTCGCTGCATCCGGCCGCAGGCGCCCAGGGCGAGCTCACCGGCCTGATGATGATTCGGGCGTATCACCGTGCTCAGGGTCGCGACCCAAAGAAGGTACTGATTCCCGACACCGCGCATGGAACCAATCCCGCCTCGTGTGCGCTCAACGGCTTGCAGGCAGTGCCGTTTCCGGTCGGCGAGGAAGGGATCGTCACCGCGGAAGCGCTGGCGCAGTTTGTCGACGACGACGTTGCGGCCGTCATGGCAACCAACCCCAACACCGTTGGTCTATTCGAATCGGAGATGGCGTCGATTTCCGAGCTCGTGCACAGCAAGGG
>JABDJF010000763.1 GCA_013002645.1 Myxococcales bacterium | reverse complement strand
CCCATCTTGACGACTACGATACCGAGGATCGATTCGAGGCCACGGTGGTCGGGAGCGAGAGGATCACGCCGGATGCGTCCGGCGTCGAGGTTCGTGAGCTCACCCTCGATCTTCGGCAGCCCGACTTCGACCTCCATCTGGGGCAAAGCGTCGGCGTGCTTTCGCCTGGCTCCAAGGAGTTCGGGCAGGAGCATCACTTCCGCCTTTACAGCGTTGCCGACCTTCCGGAGCGCGGAGGCAGCGGGCTTCCCAGAATCAAAATCGCCGTCCGCCGTGTGAGCTACGTCGACCCCTACAGCGGTGAGCGCTATCCCGGCGTCTCCTCGAACTATCTGTGCGACTTGGTCCCGGGCGATACCATCACCATGGCGGGTCCATACGGACTGGCGTTCGAAGTGCCCGAAGAGATGGACGCCAACCTCATCCTCATCGGAACCGGCACGGGCATTGCGCCGTTTCGGGCATTCGTGAAGCACCTCTACAAGAACGTCGCGGACTGGCGGGGCAGCGTCACCCTCTTCTACGGGGCTCGAAGCGGTCTCGAGCTTCTCTACATGAACGACCAGCGGGACGATTTCACCCAGTACTACGACACCGACACCTTCGAGGCGTTCAAGGCGCTCAGCCCACGGCCGGGCTGGTCAGGCGTGATCGATTGGGAAGGCACGCTGGGCCAGCGCGGCGAGAAGCTCTGGAGCCTGCTCGAGCTGCCCAACACCTACGTCTATGTTGCCGGCCTCGTGAAGATGCGAGAAGAGCTCGACAAGGCGTTCGCGCAAATCGCCGGCTCCGAGCAAAAATGGGCTCGCCGAAGAGCGGAGCTGACCGCCGGCGGGCGCTGGGTGGAGCTGCTGTACTAGCGGCGTCGCCAACCCACTCACTCGTCCCATAGCGTCTTGTGCGAATAGGTCTCGCCCAAGAACCAGAACTTCCCTTCGACCTTTCGATCATGCCGATCGAGCGCAGCGATCGCGGTCATATCAGCCGGCGTCAAGTCGAGATCGCGCGCGGCCCAGTTCTCGGCGATTCGACCAGGGTTGACCGACTTCGGAATGACGCTCGTACCCCGGGCCAGCGCCCATGCGATCAGGACCTGACCCGTTGTGGCCCCATGTCTTTCCGCAACCTGCTCGATGGCCGGGTGCCCGGTGAGCAAGACGTCGTCGCGACGACGCAGCATGGCGGCCGAATCGGGCGAGCCCAGCGGGGAGTACGCCGTGACCGCGACGCCGAGTTGATGGCACGCGGCGAGGAGCGCGTCCTGCTGAAGGTACGGGTGCAACTCGACCTGGTTGACCGCGGGCGTCTGCCCCGTCGTGTCGCTCACCTTCTCGATCATCCTCTTGCTGAAGTTCGATACGCCGACTTCTCGCGCGAGGTTTAGTTCGGATGCCTTCAGCATGGCTTTCCAGGTCGACTCGAGTGGAAGCTCGGAGAGGGGGATGAAGTCGTCGGGCCCAGTCGGCAGCGCGACGCCGTGGCGTAGGGCGACGGGCCAATGAATCAGATAGAGATCGAGGTAGTCGAGTTGGAGCTTGCGCAGGCTCGCCTCGAGCGCCAGTTGGACGTGCTCGGGGGCATGCGAATCATTCCAGAGCTTGCTGGTGATCCAGAGCTCCTCGCGACTGGCGTCTCTGGCGCGCAACGCATCGCCGATCGCTCGGCCGACTTCTTCTTCGTTTTGATAGATCGCTGCACAATCGATGTGCCGATACCCAACCTCGATGGCCGAACGGACCGCCCGATACACCTCGTCTGCGTCCGATTTCCAAGTCCCGAGGCCCAGTGCCGGCATCCTCGTTCCGCTACGCAAGGTCAGTGTCTTCATCAACGGCTCTCCGCGCAAATCCTGATGGGAGTGACATTTGCCCCGGAGATCGATAACGTCAAGCGCGACGGGAGACCTAGCGAGATGACCTGGACGGGACTTGGAATGGTCGCGGCGACGAGGACGCGGCGAGGCACTGCGCTAGCGGCGGCGATTCTGGTGCTAGTCGCTTGCGAAAGTTCGGAGCCGCCAGAGCAAACTGCTCCACTGGTGCTCGATGCGGACACAGTCGAGAAGCTCGAGCGCCTCAACGAGGAATTTCAGCGCAACGTGTACACCGTCACCGATGGCGTCTACCAGGCGGTTGGTTTTGGCATCGCCAACTCGATCATGGTCGAAGGCGACGACTGCGTGTTCATCGTCGACGTGATGGGCTCGATGGAAACCGCACGCGCGGTGAGAGCAGAGTTCGACGAGATCACGCAGAAGCCGATCCGCGCACTGATCTACACACACAATCACGCCGACCACGTGATGGGCGGGCTGGCGTTCGCGCCAGACGGCGAAATCGACGTCTACGCGCATGAGACCACGAACGACTACATCAACCGAACGGTCAGCGTTCTGCGCCCGATTCTCGGAATGCGAGGCGCCCGAATGTTCGGAAGCCGTCTGACCAGGCCAGGGCCGGATCAATTGGAGAACGTCGGCCTCGGCCCGTTTGTCGAAACCTTGGATCCCGACATGACGCTCGGGCTCATCCGCCCCAACAAGACGTTTTCCCAGGTGCTTCGGACTGAGATTTGCGGCGTTCGAGTCGAGCTCGTCCACGCCCCTGGTGAAACGAACGACCAGCTCTTCGTTTGGCTCCCCGAGCGCGGGGTGCTGATGCCCGGAGACAACATCTACAAGGCCTTTCCAAATCTCTACTCGATTCGCGGGACGCTTTACCGGGATGTCCTTGCCTGGGTGCGGAGCATCGACAAAATGCGCGCGATCAAGCCGGCCTATCTCGTCCCGAGTCACACGCGCGCGATTTCGGGGCAAGAGCAAGTCTATCAAACGCTGACGGCCTATCGTGACGCCATTCAGTTCGTCCACGACCAAACGATCCAGGGCATCAATCGGGGGCTGACGCCCGATCAGCTCGTCGACGCGGTGAAGCTGCCGCCGGGTTTGGCGAAGCACCCTCATCTACAGGAGCGCTACGGAAAGGTCGCATGGTCGGTGCGAGGCATCTTCAGCGGCTACCTCGGATGGTTCGACGGGGATGCCGCAACGCTCGAGCCGGCCAGCCCGAACGAACGCGCTCGCGGGATGGCATCGCTCGCGGGCGGCCCCGATCGATTGCTCGCCGCAGCACGCGATGCGCTCGCCGACGAGAGGTACGCATGGGCTGCCGAGCTCGCGTCCCACTCGATTCGACTCGACCCTGGGTCCACCGCTGCAACGCAAACCACGGCAGATGCGCTCCGTGCCCTCGGGAAGCGTCAGATCAACGCAAACGCGCGCAACTACTACATCACGCAGGCACTCGAGCTCGAAGGTGAGGTCGGGACTCGCGACTCGATCAAACCCGAGAATGCTCTGTCCTTCGTGAGCACCGTCCCAATCGGGCGGTTCGTCGCCGCAATCCCGGCCAACCTCGACTACGAGAAGAGCGCCGATACGGAGATGCTCGTTGGTTTCCATTTCCCCGACGTCGACGAGGGCTACGGGATCCACATCCGGCGCGGCGTCGCGGAGTTCATGGAGGGCCTCCCAGAAGGGAGAGACCTCACCATCACGGTGGACTCGGACATCTGGCGTGAAATCGTGCTCGGGCTTCGGAGCCCCATCAAGGCGTTCGCCAGCGGCGAGGTGAAGTTCGAGGGGAGCGCGATCGATCTCGTCGGCTTCCTGCGACTGTTCAAAAAGGCGGCTGGCCGCCGCTAGGCCAACTGGCCGAGCGGACCCGTGGAATTATCCCCGAAGCTGCTCTGATCGACGCCCATGGCCGCCATCATCGTGAGGAAGAGGTTCGCAATGGGCGGACCGTTGACGCTCTTGTTGGGCTCGTAGTCAATGTGTCTGCCGGTGGTGTAGGCACCGTGGCAACCGCCCGCGAGGATAATCGGAAGGTTGCGGTGCCTGTGCGCGTTGCCATCTTCAATCTCGCTCGAGAAGAATACCTGCGAGTGCTCCAGCAGCGTGCCAGTGCCCTCGGGCACCTCGTTCATCCGCTGCAGCAGATAGGAAAGTTGCTCGACCTCCCAGGTGTCGATCTTCTGAAGCGCATCGAAGTTCCCCGGGTCGTTCTGATGGTGCGAATACTCGTGGTGGCCACCGCTTGCGCCCAGGAAGGGATAGCCGCGATTGCTCCCCGCGTTCCCGAGCATGAATGTGATCACTCGGGTCGCATCACACTGGAGCGCGAGCACCATCAAGTCGTTCATGATACGGACCTTCTCGACGATATCGCCCGTGTTGGAAGGGTCCTCGGTGGCGCCGCAAACCAAACTGGGTTTGCTCAGCCTCTGCTCGAGCTCGAAAATGCCCGTCGAGAACTGATCCAGTTTCGTCCGGTCGGCGTAGCCAAGCTTGTTCTCCAGTGCTTGGGACTGCTCACGCACGTAGTCGAGGACACTGGTCCGGTAGATCTTCCTGCGCGCCTGCTCCTCGAT
>JABDJF010000768.1 GCA_013002645.1 Myxococcales bacterium | reverse complement strand
CTTCAACGACTTCGTCGAGGCTCCTGAAGCCCATGCGGTAGAGCGAGCGAGAGAGCTCTTCGTTGGTGCTGAGCCGGGACAGCGCAGCCATTGCTTCTTCCTCGATCTGCTGGAAGCGGGACTCGCTCACGATATCGAGCCGCCAGCCGCTCAGCTGCGAGGCGAGACGAACGTTTTGGCCGCGTCGCCCGATGGCCAGTGACAGCTTCGCGTCTGGCACGACGAGCTCCATGTTGGAGTTGCCCTCGTCGATGACGACACGGACGACCTCTGCCGGCGCGATCGCGTTACACACAAAACGCGCCGGGTCGCGGTCCCAGGGCACGATGTCGATCTTTTCACCGCGAAGCTCCTGAACCACCGCCTGGACGCGTGAGCCCTTCATCCCAACGCAGGCACCGACGGGGTCGACGTCGGAGTCCCGGCTGCTCACCGCGATCTTCGAGCGAGCGCCGGGCTCTCTGGCCGCGGCTACGATCCGCACGATGCCTTCATAAATCTCGGGAACCTCCATTTCGAAGAGCTTCACGAGAATCCCAACGTCGGTCCGCGAGAGAATGATCTGAGGGCCGCGCGCCTCGCGGTCGATGTCCTTGAGGAGCGCAACGATGCGATCCCCAGGCCGGTAGCTCTCGCGCGGCGTTTGCTCGCGAGGTGGCAGCACGGCTTCAACGCCACGGCCGAGGTCGACGATGATGTTCGAGCCACGCTCGAAGCGGCGCACCACGCCGGTGATGATCTCGCCCTGGCGACCCTTGTACTCGAGGAAAACCCGTTCGCGCTCGGCGTCGCGGACGCGCTGAATAATCACCTGCTTCGCGGTCTGCGCGGCGATGCGTCCGAAGCGGCTCCGACTCTGCTCGAGGCCGAGCAGCTCCCCGAACTGTTTGTCTTGCTCGCGCGCCTTGTCGCGATCCTCGGGAAGGTAGAAGATTTGAAAGCCGAGCTCTTCGCCGATCTCCGCCTCGAGCCCGTGGGTCTCCGCTTCCTCGACCGTGATCTCCTGCTCGCTGTTCTCCACCGCTTCCACGACGGTCATGTACTGAAACAGATCGACCGCGCCGGACTCCGAATTGAACCTCGCTTCGAGCTCGCGATCGGGGCCGAAGGTTTTCTTGGCCGCCGTCAATATTGCCTGCTCGGTCGCCTCCACCAGAATTTTGGCGTCGATGCCCTTCTCTTGGCTGACCTGTTCAATCACGTGCTGAAGCGAGAGCGCGCTTTGCTGCATAGCCATCTACCCACCTAGTTCGAGAATCTGTACACGAGGTTCGCCCGAGCGATTTCCGCGTGTGGAATCAAAAGGACCTTGCCGTCTTGATCGAGCTCGATGTTCTGATCGACGACCCTGAGCAGCGTTCCGCGGAAGCGGCGCTGCCTTTCGATTGGGGTCTGGGTCTTCACTTTGACCTCGTGACCCGAAAAACGTTCGAAGTCCGAGAGCTTCACCAGCGGCCGCTCGAGCCCCGGCGAGCTCACCTCGAGGCGGAACGCTCCCGAAGGAAACACATCTTCGTGGACGTCCAAGCTGGTCGACACGTCTCGGCTGACCGCCGTGCAATCCTCCAGCGAAACCCCGCTTCCGACCTCCAGGCCGGGCACATCGCGGTCGATGATGACCCGAATCACCGCCCCCTTGGGCTCCCGCAGATAGCGCACGTCGACCAGCTCCACACCGTGGGAGAGGCAAATTGGTTCGATTAAGTGCTGCAATGCCTGGACGAGCTCTTGGGTGGCCTGTGTCAATTGTCGCTCTGCGTCGCTAAACGAAAAATGGGCGGGCCGTGGCGGCCCACCCAGTAGAGGCAAACCAAATTTTCACGCCGGCACCTACCACAGCGCCCCACCCCCTGCAAGCAAACCGACGCCCTAACGCTTTGCGTCGTTGACAGCGTGAAAGGCATCTTGGTATGCCCCGCCAGTAGCCCGGCCGGATCGGCGCGGGCGCAGGAGGAAAGCATGATGCGTTCGTTGAAGATCGGGCACTGGTTTGCCCTTGTAAGCCTGGCTGCCTTGGTGGCCAGTTGTGGGTCGACCCGTGAGTCCGCCTGGGACACCAGCGCGGGTTCGGCTCAACTCGATGACGCCGCTCGGGCGCAGGTCGCGCAACTCATGTCCGCTGCCGAAGCAGCCTGGGCCAACCGCGGCGACCCGGCGCAGGCCAAGGCCGCAGTCGATTCCTGGACCCAGGCTTCCGATATCGACCCGACGAACGTCACGGCGCTCAACGAGCTGACCCACGCGATCTACTTCTACGCCGACTGTCACCTTCGCTTCGACGAGGACAACCCAGACGCCTACAAGGACATGCACGAAGTGGGCACCAGGGCTGCGGAGCGCGCCTTGTCCGCGATGTCTCCGGCCTTCGCAGATAAGATGGCTGCCGGCGAGCGTATCGAGGATGCGATCAGCGTCCTCAACGCTTCGGCGGTGCCGGCGCTCTATTGGCGGTCTTCGAACATGGGCCGCTGGGCCACCCTCGAAA
>JABDJF010000755.1 GCA_013002645.1 Myxococcales bacterium | reverse complement strand
CCGCTTGGATGAGGAAGTCCTTGTCTTCGAACCGGAGCACCGTCGGGTAGCATTTGGCGCCGAATCTCAACAGCCGATGCGTGCGTGCTTTGCCGGTGCCTAGGTCGACTGCGACCACGATTGGCTTCGTGAGGTCCCCGCGCTCAAGCGTCAAGAAATACTTGTGCCGTTTGGGTGCAGCTTCCGGCCTAGCGCCTACGGCGAAACTATAAGCTAGATTTTGGAGCGCGAGCGGTAGCCTTACGAGGTCGCGTGGCGCCATGGGCGTCAGTCCAAGGCCTGTGGAAACTGTGTACGTGTTGAACGTCGAGGTCACCGCCGCCTTCATCCGTTGGAAATCCGCCGGTGTCCGGTACTTGCGGGTCCAGAGTTCTTCGCCGTCCGAGAGGGTGAACGCGGCAACCTCACGGTAAATGTCGCTAACAACGAAATACTTGCCAAACCCTTGGAGCAGCCCAAAAAGTGAACCGGATTTTAGCGTGAATAGACGCCGACCGGTCTGCGGGTCGAAAGCATTCACGTGACCGTATTCAGGCACCAGGACACGATCGTGCGTCAAGAGGTTATCAAATTCCATCATAAAACGATAGGCGCTGGCCTTGCGTGACAAGTTGCTTGGAAGGGGCTTCCGCCACTTCTCTCGACCAGTGGCGGCGTCGAAGAGCATCACGTGGTCCTCGTCGCCCTGGCAGCTCGCAAGAACCACATCTGCATTCACGTCGATGTCGTAGAAGAATTTGCACCCCTCATTGATCTGACTCCAGACGATGCCTCCCTTGGGTGAGAGTCGGACGACCTGAGGGCCGGTGGCGAGTACGACGTCATCCTGAATTGTCTTCCAAATCCTGATCCTGCCGTCGCTTGCCGGGAAGAGTTTTTGGGGATCCGCCTGGATCTCGTGATTCCAGTTCAACTTTCCGGAACTCAACGCAATGCTGAGGACGGACTTGTCCAAAGCGAGGTACGCGTGGTTCTTCGCGATCAAGAAGTCGATTTTGGAAAGCCACTCGGCGTTGTTGGCCTCTGCGTCATTCGACAGCGACCCGATCGGCGCCGTCCAAAGCAGCTTGCCGTCATCGAGCGACAGAGCGCGCACCCGCGCGCCCACTTCTGTCTGTTGGCTCTTGTCGGACGCATCGAACGCCAGTGTCAGGAGCATTCTCCTGGCCGGATCCGCTACCGCCGCAACGAAGCGGTCCGAAAACTTCGTTTGCCAACGCGGCTTTCCGTCACGCCGATACGCGCGAACATGATACCCGGCTTCACCGCCCTCCACGATGATCGGGTAAGGCTCGCCGGTAATCGGCGAAGCGGCGTAGGCCGGACCTTCCCATATGAGGTTTCCGCTCGGACTGTCGATCAGGTAGCGACGACCTGCCGCGACGACGACCAGTAAGCCCCCAGGCGCGGCCCACATGTCCGCAACCTCACTGGGGAATTCGCGGGACCACATGACGCGGGACTCGACTTCAGCCTGTTCCTCGTCGTTCCACCGTGTCTTGCGTCCTTCAGCGTGGCTAGCTCCCTGAGCGTAGCCGCTGCCCGATGCGAAGGCGAAGAACTGGAGCATGACCACACCAACCAGCCAGATGCTCTTTGGTGTCGAAACGCTCTTACGAGAAACCAATGAATCATCATCACTCACGTACTGCATGACACCGTCCTTCTTCGCACATTCGCGATTCGGAGGTGCAAGGCGTGTGCCAAGGAAATCCCGTAGATCTCCGGCGTTCGCCTGATGCGTCGTACGCGAACTCTGCGTCCTGGACAGAACGACGCGCAAAACTTGCGTCGCACGCGATTGTTCGCGCGGCCGGCTTGTCGCTTGACTATGACGCGTGATGCTGTTTCTTGGATTTCTTGCGCTTGGGCGCCGGAGGTCGGAGCGTGAAACCAACAAAACTGATCACCGTTGCCGCGTTCGCAGTGGTCGCGCGCGCGTGCAGCGAGTCAGTAGGCACCATGCTACAAGATGCGGGCACCATGCTCGCGGACGCCTCAGCTTGTCACGCTTTCGGGTTATGAGTTCTCTATCGAGTTGGCAACGCTTCCCTGATCACACAGCGCGCTCACTCGACCCCGACGCTGGCGTCGAACCAGATCCCGCGACTTCGTCCCACGTCCACATGGAAGAACGTCGCGTTGGGGAAGCACCCGACCCGTGCAAGGAGTCGGGGGTGTTCGATGAGGAAGCGCTCGATATCCGGGCATTCGACGCTGTTGATGCGGAGGTCGAGCGCCCTTCCCTCGGCGTGGCTCTTGGCATTGGAGCTCCTCTTGGGGTCTGCATAGCCGTGGATGATCGAGATGGTTCTGCCCGGGAACGCTTGGGCGAGCTCGGCGAGGAAGTGCATTAGCTCGGGGACCGGTGAGATGCTCTGGCCGGTGATGACGTCCCGCATGAGCGCGCGGAGGCTCCTGGTGGCACGGGGATTTGTGCCGTCGGTTAAGGGGTCGAGGTTGAGGAGCGCCGATTCGCCGGTGACGGTGCGTGTGATGTGGGCAAGGACGGGGTTCGCCGAGGCGCTTGCCGGGACCCTTTCGATCCCGACAAGCGCGGCGAGGAAAAGGATTAGTTGTCCTCGTCGGTGGCCCATCGGATCTGAAGGCCCGTGGTGGGGTCTCTTGGGAAGAAGTCGAGCTTCAGATTGATGGAGCCGTCGCGGTTCTCGAAGGCGACCCCGATTCGAGACCAAAAGGCCTTTTCTTGTCCAGGGCGTTCAATGATGCCGTAGACGGCGCCATTGGGCTCTTTCGAGGTTTTGGTTTCCGGGGGACGGGCGGTGTGTTGCTGGTTTCTCATGAGTGTCCTTTCTTTTGGTTGTTCACGGCATTCACGACGCATTACCGACGCGGGTAAGGCGACTTGAATGCGATGTCCTTGTTGACCATCACGTGGAAGCGGTATCCGGGGCGGATTTGTAGGGTGTTCGGGACGTCCATCTCTCGCTCGACCATCTGCCTTCCGAGCTCGGCGATCGATTGACCGACGGCGGCGGTGACGGCGGACTGGGGCTGAAAACCGATGGCGTTCTGGGTCTGTTGACGGCTCGCCTCGTAGGCGAAGTTGAAGACGCTCAGCATGAGCGCGGCGCCGATGCGGCGGCCGACGTGGCGGTTCACCTTGTCCCTGAACCCGGCGTAGCCCGAGGGGTCGGCGCCGGGCATGCCCTCGAGATTGACTTGGGAGGCGTCTGGGAAGATGAGCTTGGTCCAGACGACCAGGGCGCGGTTTTGGGCGAAGGCGACTTCGTTGTCGTAGGTGCCAACGACTTTGCTTCCTTGGGGGATCAGAAGATGCCGACCGGTGGCGGTGTCGTAGATATCTTCTGAGACCTGGGCGAGGATTTGCCCGGGGAGGTCCGAATTGATTCCGGAAATCATGGTTGCCGGAATGACCGAGCCGGTCTTGAGCGCGTAGGGTGTGAGGGGGTTTTCGCGGCCATCTTGGAGGGTGCCGCCCGGCCATTCCTCGGCGCCGTGGCGGATGAAGTGGGCCTTCTGTGCGTACTTCGGTTGGTCCTTCTGAGCGGTGAGTCCTTCGAGGGAGGGCCATGCCGGGTAGCCGAGGTCGGGTGTCTCGGGTGGCGCCGATTCGGAGGAGACCGGGGATGCTTCGAACGAGGTTGGGGCGTGGAACTCGATCTTGGAAGGGGCGCTCAGCGCCTGCTCGAGCTGTTCCTCGGCGGGCGTCTTCTCGATGCGCGCGAGGGATGGTTCGTAGGGCGGCGCTTCTAGGGCGGGTCCATCGAGGGATTGCTCGTAGAG
>JABDJF010000753.1 GCA_013002645.1 Myxococcales bacterium | reverse complement strand
CGGGACAGATCTATTTCGATTTCTCGGGATACTCCGACATGGCAATTGGTCTTGGCCGGATGTTCGGGTTTCATTTCCGTGAGAATTTCGAGCACCCGTACGCTTCGCGGTCGATCGTCGAGTTTTGGCGGCGCTGGCACATCTCTTTGTCCACGTGGTTTCGGGACTATCTGTACATCCCGCTCGGAGGCAACCGTTGTCCGCCGCTCCGTAGGAGCCTGAACCTTTGGATCGTATTCGTCCTGTGCGGCCTCTGGCACGGAGCCTCCACCACCTTTCTCGTTTGGGGCATTTATCAGGGCACGTTTCTGGTCTTGGAGCGGACACGCTTGGATCGCTTGAGGGCGAAGCTGCCCGGCTGGGCCGCACAGATTTACACGCTCGCCGTGGTCGTAGTCGGCTGGGTGTTGTTTCGCGCGAATACACTCAACGAAGCGTTGGTCCACCTTGCCTCGATGTCGCGGCTCCTCCAGCAACCTTGGAGTGGCGAGACCGGGATCGTCGCGACGCTAGCGTCACAGGTGGATGCGGTGGTTGCGCTGGCACTCATTGCTTCGGTGATTTTCGCAACTCGCCAACCCGCTGAGCTCCTAGCACGGAACTTCAAACGCCCGCAGCTAGACCGCGTAGCGCCGTTTGCCCGCGACTCCGCCTTGATCGTCTGCTTTTTCGCTTGCATCGTTTCCGCGGCGGCAACCACCTTTCGACCATTTCTATACTGGCAGTTTTGACAATGGTGGGTGCAAGAAATCGAAATCTGTGGTTCGTTGGGAGTTTCCTAGTGCTCCTGCATGTGCCGCTGATCGCAACCCTTACCGGGTTTGACCCAGGCATTGCAAACCGAGAAAATCGCGTTGCAGAATCCCCGCCAGCGCCGCCCTTGAACCTCATGGAGGTCGTAGTCTGGCCACGGGACTTCAGACGCTACTATGACGACACGTTCGGACTGCGTGATGGCCTGACCTACATCTACAGCAATGCGCTCTATCACGGGCTTGGCGTCGTCCCCTTCGGCAGGGTGAGCATCCGCAGCGATGGTTGGGCCTTCGCAAACGTGCCCCACGATGACAGCTGTAAAAAGCGTGCGCTTCGAGGTGATGAGCTACAGGTGCTCGTCGAATCGGTGATCGCGGCGCGGCGCTCGGCTGACCGTGCCGAGTCCGACTACCTACTCGTGCTCGTCCCCACCAAGCAGTGGGTGTATCAACCGAAAGCTCCGCAACGTGCCTGCCCCTCCCACGAGACGACCAGCGGGCGACTCGCGGCCGCACTAGTCGAGCGCGACCCCGCATTTCCCGTTGTCGACTTGTTCCCTGCGCTTGTTGAGGCCAAGCAACGGGAAAGGATCTACTTCCTCGACGACCCTCACTGGAACGACCTTGGGGCATTCGTCGCGTACCAAGGCATCGTCGGAGCGCTTCACGCTCGTTTTCCAATGCTCGAAGCCCACACACGGAGCGACTTCGATCGGGTTGAGCAGGAGCACTTGCCCGGCGCCTATTCTCGGTTCGCAAACTTGGACTTGGACAGCTCCGTTGATGTCTTTCTCGTGCCGCGTAAACGTCGTTTGGCAAAGTTGGTCCTGCCTAGAGACCCTGAGAGCGGAGGGCTTTGGAAGTACGAAAGAAGAGATACGGTCTACGTGCGAGAACGAACGGAGCTTCCCAGGGTCCTCGTATTTCGAAACTCGTTCTTCGAACAGCTGCGTCCTTTTCTCGCAGAGCACTTTGAGCAAACGACGTATATCTGGGAGGACTTCAATGCGCAGCGCGTCGCCAGGGAGCGTCCCGACCTCGTGATCGACCAGCGCACTTTTTGAGGCGCGCCTGGTGTCGTGGACATAGGTATCGTAGGAAGGCGGCGTCCACCCTTCGAGCCTGTGACCTGGCAGCGCTGCTAGGTCCGTAGACATTTGCAGGATCGATGTTCGCGACTGCGACACCCCCCCTACGGAAGATCTGGAGCACCCATGGACCTCACGATGATGAAGGCGGTTGGCGGATTCCTTTCACTCCTCGCTGGCGCAGTGACTGTTGCCTGGCTGGCGTTTCTTCTCGGTCGTTGGCTCGGCGTGCGAGAGGCGCGGCGCGAGCACCCCGAGCACCAAGGTCCAGTCGGTTCCATCGTCGGCGCGACGCTTGCGCTGTTGGCGTTCACCCTCGCGATCACCTTCAACATGGCGCACAGCAAGCACAACGGTCGCAAGGAGCTCGTTCGTGAGGACGCGAAGGCCGTTCGGATGGCGTACGACCGGGCACTTCTCTTGCCTCAGGAGGCTACGAAGGTCGCCCACGCGAAGCTCGCCGAGTACGCGAAGCTTCGTGCGTTCGACACCTTCGTCGAACCCGACACCCCGCTGCCCGTTTTGATCACGCGCTCCGAGGAAATCCAGCGCGAGCTGTGGATGCAAGCGCTCGAGCACCGAGAGCACCCGCAAGTCCGTTTTTACATGGACTCCCTCGGCACACTCACGAATACCCACGCCGAGCGCGTCACGATGGGAGTTCACGACCACGTTCCTCCGGCGGTTTGGATCTGCCTCTTCGTGGTAACAGCCCTCGGAATGCTAACGCTCGGCTACCAGTCCTCTCTCGCGGGTTCGAGGCGAACGTGGGCGATCATCCCGCTGCTGGTTGCATTTTGCGTCGTCCTCTGCATGGCGGTCGACCTCGATCGACCGCAGCAGGGCATCCTTCGTGTTGATCAAGGGCCGATGATCCGACTGGCTGATGCCCTGTCGACTCTCCCCGGCGGGCTCTAGTGGTATAGGGGCCCGTTGCCAGTCGGGAGGAACCATGCGCGGAGCGATTCCTCATCCGATCCACGTTGCGTACCAGGCGGGCCAACGCGGGGTGGCCGCTCATCAGGGCGCCGCCACGACAGCCGAACCGGAGGCACGGAGTCGTTTCTGAAGGGTGAAGACGACCTGTCGAGGCGCTCGAGGGGACAAAAGACAGTCAACAGCGTTGCCACCGTCGAGTGCGTACGGTATCCGATTGGCTCGTGGCGTCTACGGGCCCAAGGCTCGCGGCATCCATAGAAGGGCAGGTACTCATGAACTCAGCACTCGACCACACACTCATTGCAATGGCGATCGCAGCACTCAGCGTAACGGCAGGATGCAAGTCCGACACCAGCTACAGAGAGCAGCAGAAGACGGCGGGCGAAGAGGTCGAAGCCAAGGAGGAACACGGGGACACGGCTATCGACGACGCCGACGATGCGGACGAGTGGAAGGAAGAGACGTCGGGCGAATAGGGCCAGAAGCAACCAAACCCCTCTGAGGCCACCGGGCTCGTGTTGAGAGCCGAATTGCCCTTTACTAAGTGCTAGCTCGCGTGATGCGCGAACCTGAAACGACGGAGCCACCGATCAGAGTCGAACTGCGCTACGCGCTGCTGCTTCGCAGCCCTACGGTTTACGAAACCCAAGGTGCACTCAATGCTTTCAAGAGGTTAGCGGGGCTGTTGACCAATCGTGTCCGTTTCAGCGCATCGCAGAGCTGATCAAAGAGTTGGAGAAGCTCATCCGTCACTGTCCGACGTGTCCGAAG
>JABDJF010000659.1 GCA_013002645.1 Myxococcales bacterium | reverse complement strand
GTGCCACTCACGGTCACAGGCTCGCCCTTGAAGCCTTCGATTCCCGACGCCCGAAATACGCGCCGATCGAAGAAAATGTCGGGCAACCGCTGACCGTCTTGCACCGTCAACGAGACGCGGACCAATCTCTTGAAGTGGTCGATGTCTTCCACGGCCGACAAGACCGTCACCGTCTTGCCGACCTTCTTTTCAAGTCGCTCGAGCGCATCCGATTGCGACAGCATGATGAAATCGTCTCTTTGGCTTGCCTGGTCCTCGAATGCACGAATGAAGTCGGCCCGCGCGTCCCACCAGGCTTTTCGCTCGTCGTAGTCGCCGTATCCCTTCGCGCTCGGGCTCCAGATGCCGCGCTTTGCCTCGCGGGCCTCGGCTTCCGCTTTCGTAAGCTCGTCGTCAAAGCGGAGCGAGTAGCCGTACTTGGTGAAGTAGGGGCTCATGCCAGCGCGTACGCACTCGACGCTGTAGTTCGTCCAACGCTCGTCACGCTTCACGAACGCATAGGCCAGAAGTCGCCCGAAATTTCCTCGAGTCTCTTTCGAGTCATCCCGCTCCAGCCGTACGACCCCGGAACCTTCAAAGAAGACCTCGGCAAACTTCGCCGCCTCTTCTCCCATAGGCGTCCCGAACTTCTGCGGCCGCGCCGCACCGGCGCGTTTCGCTTTCAGGTATCGCTCGAAATCTTTCGACGCGGCCGGGCGGTCGGACCTGCCGCGGAGCCTTTCCTCGGTGTCGAGTGAGAGCAATCGAACGGAGCCGTCGATCCCCTCGACTCGAATGTTATCCCCGTCGACGACGGGATCGTCCGCGAGCCGGTACTCGCCGATCAGCAGGCCCTCTCGCCCCGCCTCAGCCCGAGCGCGCTCGTTTGGTTCTTGGGGCTCGGCGGCCCCGCTGTGCGCCTCGGCGGCATCGACCTGCTGCACGGGCGTATCCACGGTCGCGCCCCGGTCGCAGCCGAAGCTCGCCATGCAAAGCCATGCGCTCCCGAGCCAGATGCTCCCCGGCCATCGCATCAGTCGTCGTCCGAATCCACGCCGGACAGACGTCGAGCGAGCCCCTTCTTGAAGTCGAGCCCCATCTGGCGGCCGATCTGAATGCGCTGTGCCTGCGGGGAGCCGGCGCCGTGCAGAGATTCGGTCAGATAGCCGACCGCGTTCCGGCCCATGGTCATGTTTTCGATCAAGCGGAGGATGCGGATGCGTGCTCTGGTGGGAACGTCGGCGCGCCCCTTGAGGTACTTGTCGAGAAGCGCGCTGAGCTCCGGATGCTCGAGCTCTCTTTCCGAGGGCGCCGTGCTGACCAGCCCGCCTGCCAGGTCTTGGGCGAGGCGTCCGATTTCGAATGGCATTTTGGTGACGTGGTGCTTGCAGACATTCGCCAGCATGTCGTCGTTCAAGTACGCGCCGGATTTGGTCGCCTCTGCCTGGTGTGACGATGCAATGCCAGCCGCGTACATGGTCTCGTTCAGGTGCGTCATTTGAACGAGCTTGTCCTTGATGTGCGAAGCCTTGTCGGCTCCGTTGTACTCGGCGATCTGTGCGGCAGCACCGATGAGCACATCACCAACGCCCGTCTTGCAGACGTAGCTGCGTCGATGGTAACAGGTGAATCGCTCGACGAGCATCGAGGCGAACTCGTATTCGCCGTCCATGAAGACCTGGCTCCAGGGGACAAAGACCTCGTCGAGGATGACCATCGCTTCTTGGCCGGAGAAATTCGCGTTGCCCACGTCGATTGAGCTGCCTTCCATGCTTCGGGTGTCGCAGGATTGGCGTCCGTAGATGTAGGTGATGCCCGGCGCATCGACCGGGAACGCGGCGACCACCGCGTAGTCTTCGTCGTTGGGACCCAGCCGCATCGTCGGCATGGCGATGATCCAGTGCGAGTTGATGCACCCGGTTTGATGCGCCTTGGCGCCCTTGAGCCAAATGCCGTCTTCGTTTCGTTTGGTGATGTGTACGAAAAGATCGGGGTCGTCCTGCTCGTGAGGAGCCTTGCTTCGCTCGCCTTTGACGTCGGTCATCGCACCGCCGACCACGAAGTTCCGCTCTTGCATGGTGATCAGGAACGCCTTGAGCCGCTCATGATACGGGGTGCCGTGCTTCTCATCGATTTCATAGGTGACCGAGTAGAGCGAGTTGAATGCGTCCATGCCGACACAGCGCTGAAAGCAGGTGCCGGTATTTTGGCCGAGCCTTCGCTGCATCATGTTCTGGGCGACCAGGTCTTCGGGGCTCTGCGCAACGTGCAGGAACCGGTTCACCGGCTTGCCCGTCAGAGATGATTCGACCGTGGCGACTTTCGGCTCTCGCATCGCGAGCTCATAAGTCTCAGCGACGGCGTTGATCGATGGCCTGATCATGGGATGATCGACAGGCTCGGCAACCAGCTCGCCAAATAGATAGACCTTCAGGTTTCGGCCGCGAAGGCTCTCGATGTACTGGCTGCCGGTTTCGATTCGTCTGGGCGTTTCGCTGTTGCCGTCAGGCATCGTCCCTCCAAAGAGGACTACTCTACCACGTGGTCTACAGAGGAGCGCCTACGAGCTCGGCGCGGGCCTCTTCTGCGAAAAACCGGCCCTTATCGTTGCGGGCGGCTCGCCCGATCGCGATTTCGTGATCGTGCGTGAAAAACAGATGGCCCCGCTGCTCGACCAAACGCGTCAGCAAGTCCCTCTTCTCGTTGATCAGCTGCTCTGGGTAGCGATCGTAGCCCATGGTGATCGGCAGGTGCATCCACGCGCGGCCGGGGATGAGGTCGGCCGCATAAATCACGGGGCCATCGTCGCCTGGAATCTCGGTCAACATGAGGCCGGGCGTATGACCTTCCGAAAGCCACAGCTTGTAGTCTGCGCCGAGTGTTTCCGACCGATGGTCTTTGACGACCTCGAGGCGGCCGCTCTCCTCGAGCATGGGAGGGAGCTCCGGAATGAACGACGCGCGGTCTCGGGCGTGCGGATGCTTGGCGCGCTGCCAGGCCTCCCAGCTCACCACGAAAGTCGCATTGGGGAACAAGAGCCGCATGGGCTCTTCGGGCTCGTATGCGGTGAGCAGGCCCCCTGCGTGGTCGAAATGAAGATGCGACAGGACGACGCAGTCGATGTCTTCATGGGAGAAGCCTGCCTTCTGCAGGTTGTCGAGCAGGACGTGGCTTTCCTCTTGGACACCAAAGCGGTCGCGGAGCTGCGGCGGGAAGAACGCGCCAATCCCGGCTTCAAATAGGATTCGCCGATTGCCGTCGTCGATCAGCAGCGCCCGGCAGGCAAGCGGAATGCGGTTACGCTCGTCGGGCTCGACCCACTTGTGCCAGAGCGCCCGCGGCGCGTTGCCGAACATCGCGCCACCGTCGAGACGCTGCGAATTGCCGAGGATCGACCAGGCCCTGCGCTTCCCCATGCGGCGAGCCTAGCAGGGTAGGGGGCTCGTTTGAAGTCAACGTCGGACGACGTAGACGTTGCACGCAGCGTGTCGGACCACGCGCTCGGCGACGCTGCCGATCAGCCAGCGTTCCATGCCGCCGCGTCCATGGGACCCTAGAAAGATGAGGTCTACGCCTTGATTCTCTGCATAGTCGCAGATCGCCCTGGCGGGAGCGTGATCGGCAATCACGGCGATCTCGACCGGCACGTTGGATAGATGCCGGTCGCGGAGCTTTGCGAGCTGGGCCTCGTGCGCGGCGTCGTCGGTCTTCGATTCCGGCTCCAGGACGGCTTGCGGTGGAATGAAGCCCTGCGGGTCCGAGACGTAGACCAGCGTCACCTTGCTGCCATTGGCTCTCGCGTATTCGCCAACCTCCTCGAGCGCCTTGGTCGAATGTTCGGAGAAGTCGACACAGGCCAGGATATGCTTTGCCGCCATGCAACAAACCTATCATCTTTCCCAAATGGGCGGCATCTGGAGACTTGGGCTGGTTCTCGCGGTGGCTGGTGGCTTTTCGGTCAGCGCAGGCTGCAGCAGGGCGGCGACCACCGAAGGGACCACCGCGGCCGGGGGCAGCAGCGAGGAAGAGCCGCGCTCTTCGGGCCCTTCACGCGCTGAAATCGCCTGTCACCTGCACTCCTGCGCGCCTCCGTACTTCTGCAATCGGGAAAAGGGTGTGTGCGAGCAGCTGCCCTGCATCGAAAGCCGAGACTGCCCGTTCGGCTACAAGTGCGACTTCTCCAGGAACGTTTGCCAGTGAGCGTCTCCGCTCGTGTTAGCGCCGCTAACATCGGCGTGGCAGGCATGTAAGCGTTGCTAGCTTTCAAGTTCCAACCCTTGTAAGCGATGCTCACATGGCGGAGTTCCTTCGAGTTTTGGCCAAAGCCGCGGAAGTTAGCACTGCGTACATCGCGATTGCAGGGAAGTGAGCGCCGCTAACATGGTCTGGTAGGCTCTGCGCGTGAGCTCGGCACGGGAGTCCTATCACCATGGCAATCTGCGGGACGCCCTGCTGGAGACGGCCTTTGGCCTCGTCGACTCCGAAGGGGTCGAGGCGCTCAGCATGCGAGCCCTGGCGCGTGCGACCGGTGTCTCGTCGGCCGCGCCGTTTCGCCACTTCGCCGACAAGCAGCAATTGTTGCAGGCCGTCGCCGAAAAGGCTTCGGCGGACCTTCGTCGGAACCTCGACGAAGCGGCTGACGATCGCGACGACGCGCTCACCCAGTTTCGGGCGATGACCGTCGCCTACGTGCGTTTCGCGGCGGAGCATACCCAGCTCTTCCGGCTCGTTCAGAGCACGCCATCGGTCTCGGGCGCATTTCTGGGCGAGGTCAACGATGAGCGGAGACTGAAGTTGATCGCGCTCATCTACGAGGGTCAGAACGCGGGCTTGATCCCGGATGCCGACCC
>JABDJF010000645.1 GCA_013002645.1 Myxococcales bacterium | reverse complement strand
GTTCGCATCAGCGGGTGCTGCGCGTACTCCCCGAGCGAATCCCGAAGGAAGGCTCGTTGATTGGCATAGCGCTTCCGGTAGACCAGCCCTGCCCATCCGGGAAAAGTCCAGCTCGAGGTGCCCAAGCGAAGGTTCGTCGGGAGCCGGCTACGAATCGCTTCGAGCTCGCCGTGCATATCTCGAGTCGAGTCGGCGGCTACTGCGTCGTCACGCTCGAAGAGACCGAGCTGCGGGTCCTCTTCCGCAAACAGAGGGCTCTTCGGGCGCCGGCGTCGAGTCATCGCTGACCGTAGCGCCGGACCGCAATGTTGTGCTGGCGCAGCGTCTTGCTGAAGTGGTGCTCGCCGCCTCCGCGAGCGACGAAGTAGAAGTAGTCGTGCTCATCGGGGTCCATCACCGCGGCGACGGACGCGGCCCCCGGATTGCTGATCGGGCCGGGCGGCAGCCCCGAGTGCCGATAGGTGTTGTATGGGTTCTCAGCATCCTTCAGCATCGCCCGGGTAATTCGGCCGTCGAAGCCGGCACAGGAAGGAGCGGCTTCGGGCACCGCCATGCAGCCGTATTGAACGGTCGGGTCGGCTTGCAGCCTGCGACGCGGCAGGAATCGCTTGGAGTTGAGTCGGTTCCAGAACACGCCAGCGATTCTGGGGCGTTCGGCCGGCACCGCCGCCTCCTTTTCGACGATGGACGCCAAGGTCACGATGTCGTGCGTCGTCCAACCCTTCAGCTTGGCAAGCTCCGCGGCGTACTTCTCTTCGAGCTCCTCGTTCCTCCGAGTCCAGTTCGCCAACATGCGCTCGACGACTCGCCTGGGTTTGGTCTGGTCGTCGAACTCGTAGGTATCGGGAAAGAGATACCCCTCCGCGTCGTTGGCTTCGACGCCATAGCTGGCGAGGATTGCCGCATCCTCGGTCGCGTCGAGGAACTCCTCGGCATCACAGACGCCGTATTCCTCGAGCCGCTCCGCGATTTCGAATCTCGAATAGCCTTCGGGGATCAGAAGCCGAATCTGGATGCGGCCGAGGCGCGTCGTCGCGTAGCGCGCAACTTCTTCGGGCGTCATCGGCACCCGAAATCGAACTTTGCCTTGTCGGAGATGCCGGTCGAGGCCGCGCATCCGCATGTAGAGCGACCAGACCCCGGGTTTGTTGAGGACGCCTTCGCTCTCCAACTGACTGGCGAGCTGTCGAAGGGTCATCCCTTCGGAAACTTCGATCACGACTTCCTCGACGTACCCCGGCGGACCCTTGCTGTCCGGATAGACGATGAAGAGCCAACCCAAAGCGGCGAGCAGGCCCAGCACGGCGATCAGCGTCAGGAGAC
The DNA here is from genome assembly GCA_013002645.1 of Myxococcales bacterium. Lineage (GTDB taxonomy): Bacteria > Myxococcota_A > Polyangia > Polyangiales > Houyiibacteriaceae > SG8-38. The sequence continues at coordinate 2,173 of JABDJF010000645.1, read as the reverse complement.
TCAGGGCTCGAGCGATGGTCGTTCCAACGTCGCTCTCGACCTTGATTGGCTCTTCCGGTCGTTCCACGCTCCGTCCTCAGTTGGCGTCTAGATACCCTTGCAGCAAGATGGTGGCGGCAGATTGATCGACGACGTCGCGGCTCTTGGCGCCCCGCCGGCCCATGTCTCGCAGCGAACGCTCTGCCGCCACGGTGGTCAAGCGCTCGTCCCAAAATACCACGCCCACGCCGAGCGCCTCTCCGAGCACCTCGCCGAAGGCCCGCGCTCGTCGGGCCGCCTCGCCTTCGCTGCCGTCGAGGCGAAGCGGGAGCCCCACGACGGCCAACGAAACTTCATCGTTCGAAAGCGCCTCCCGTACGCGCCGCGCCGCGTCCTCGTAGCCCCCCCGCGCCTGAATGGTTTCACGCGGGAACGCGATCGAGCCCGTTTCGTCCGAGATGGCGATCCCAATTCGGGCCGAGCCTGGGTCGATCCCGACGATTCGGCTCATCTCAGCCACCTGCCACCGGCTGCGACCCGCCCTCGGACGGCGACGGCGGACGAGTCGATGCGATGCGCTGGCTGAGCAGCGGCACCACGTAAGGGAACCCGACCGTGAACTGATCGAGGTCGGGCGCGATTTGGCCCGCGAGCCAGAACATCATCACGGCGGCCCGCTCTACGTAGAACCAACCGTCCGGATAGTGGAACGAACGCATGAGGGTCCGGAGCTCGCGGCGTTCGACTTCGGGGTCGGCGAGTGCTTCGAGCTCCCTCGACTTCGCATTCATCAGCGCCCCCGGTGTGCGGGCCTCGAGCTTGAGGAGCTTCTGGAAATAGGTCTTCACCGTCTGCTCGAGGAGCGCGCGATCGCCGCCTTCCGCGACGAAACCGATCTCCTCGATGCCCTGCAAGACCAAGGCATCGTTTTGCTCGAAGAACCCACGTAGGATGTCGACCATCCCGAAGACGGTCTTGCTGTCGACCTCGCTGATCGCACCGAAGTCGAGCACCACGAGCTTGGCGTCGTCGGACCCTTCGACGGGCTGCACCAGGAAGTTCCCTGGATGTGGGTCGGCGTGGAAAAAACGGTCGACAAAGAGCTGCTTGTAGAAGCTTTTCACCAAACGCTGCGCGAGCTTGTGCAAATCGACGCCTCGCTCTCGAATCGCGTCGAGGCGCGTGATCTTGATACCCTCCATGAACGTCATCGTGAGGACATCGCGAGTGGTCACCCCGTCGATCACGTCCGGAAAGAGAATGTGATCATCGCCCGCAAAGTTGGCGGACATCCGGCGCATGCAATCGGCCTCGTGCAGGTAGTCCGTCTCGCGACGCAGCAAATCGACCAGCGACGAATGCACGGCCTCGATGTTTTGCACGGGCACGAACCATTTGTACACGCGGACCATCAGCTTGATGACCCGCATGTCGATGCGGACCTCATCGCGAATCCCAGGGTACAGGACCTTGACCGCGACTTTGTGACCGTCCTCGAGGTAGGCGACGTGCACCTGGCCAAGCGACGCGGCGGCCACTGGTTCGCGTTCGATGCTCCGAAAGAACGCCTCGGGCGCGGCGCCGAGACTTTGGGTGAAGGCCTGCTCGATTTCAGCGAAGGAGTGCGGCGGCACCGCGTCCTGCAGAGTCTCGAGCCGCTTGATGTACACCGAAGGCAGAAAGCCTCCCATGATGGACAGGACCTGCCCCAACTTGATGTAGACCCCGCGAAGTTTGAGCATGCCCGCCAGCATTCGTTTCGAATTTGTTTCATCGACCTGGACCTGCCGCCGGGTCAGCCAGGCGGGCAGCACGGGGTCTTCATGGCCGGTCTCGTCGTCGATACGCCAACGCCGAAAGACTTTGACCAGCGCCAATTGAACCAAGTAGCTGGCGAGAATGACACCAAAGATGAGCTGAGCACGGACGAGGCGGATGAATAGACTCATGCGGATGGGCGTCGGGGCAAGCGTAACAGTGACTGAGCGCGGTCCCGCCGCTTTGGCTGCGGGGCTCATTCGGTATAAGGTGGTAAGGTCGTGTCGGGTAGTCAAAGCCGAAAGCTTCGGGAGAAGCTCCAGAACGCCATCCGGAGGGAACGGCTGGCGGAAGCCTTGCGCCAATACGAGGAACTCCAGAAACTGGAGCCCCAGGAGGCGCGCTGGCCTCATCGCAAAGGCGACCTCCTCAAGCG
>JABDJF010000606.1 GCA_013002645.1 Myxococcales bacterium | reverse complement strand
CGGTCATAGAGCCCGCCGGCAAATCCAAAGGGCTGGAAACCAGGGTTATTGTCGAGCGTCACGTTGCCCCAGGCGTCATAGTCCATGCGTTGCACCACCGCTCCCGTATCTGCATTGACGAACCGTCCCCTAGTCGTCTTTCGGCACGCGACCCGACAGGGCTTCTGCTTCGGGGGCAGGCCACGGTCGCCGACACCCTGCCATGACTTCGAGGGGATCACAAAAGCCGTCTTCGTCCACATCCCGGTAGAGCACCACGGGCTCGGCGCTGTTGTGAGTGCGTCGAGTTCCTCCTGTGAGCAGTTGAAGTTGACCGCGCAATCAATCACCGAGACCGGACTCCAGCGTGAACGCGACGGCCTCTTGTTGGAGCTCTGCTGCCCCGCGCCCGCGGCTGTTAACAGCCGACTCGATCGGAAATTTCACAGATGCCCCATCGTCGCGCCACCCCGCCAATCGGTCGAGAGCGGCTGCAGCGAGCACTCACAGCAAGGACAGTCTCGCTCGGGCCAACCGCGGGCCGAATGCTAGTGCACGCTCAAGGCGCCGACCTCGGAGGGGTTGTTGCCTATGAGTGTCTCATGACCGCCGACAGCACCACAATGGCGATAAGTAAGACGCCAAGCACCCGTGTCCGAGTCGCTCGGATTCGCGAGTTGTCAATGAACGTCGCGAACAGAAGCGATCCCATCCACAGCGCGGCGGCCTCAGACACAGCGGCCCACCAGGAGTTCGACTCGGTTGCGTATGCCAGTACCAGTACGGCAATTCCGCCGATAATACCACACCACATGAGCGCCACCGCGACCATGCGCGCTCCCGCGCTACCTGTTCGGGTCATAGTCCTCGTCCGCTCTGGTGAAGCACGCTGCGACACAGAACCCGATGTTCACATAGTTCCCGACTGCGAGGCCAGCCCTTGTAGGCCCCAAGCCATAATGTCCGGTTTCTCCCAAGCATAGATGTCCGGTTGAGGGTTCAATCCCGGCCCATGACCGGCGATCTCCTCACCCTGAGCACGCGAGAAATGGACACACTGGCGATCATCACGCGCCTCGCGGAGCGACGCATGACGCAGGCCGAGGCAGCGCGCTGTCTGGGCCGAAGCGAGCGTCAGGCTCGGAGGCTCCTCCGAGCGTTTGAAAGAGACGGCCCTGCGGGCCTACAGGACAAGCGCCGCGGCCGACCTGCGCCCAATCGGATTCCCAAGGCCTACCGAGAGTACGTCCTCGGTCTTGTGCGGGAGCGCTACCGGGACTTCGGTCCGACGTTCGCTTCGGAGAAGCTGCAGGAGTACCACGACATTCGGGTCGCGACCGAGACGCTTCGAAAATGGATGATCGCGGACGGGATCTGGAAGACCCGTGCGCAGCGTAAGAAGCGCATCCAGCAGCCGCGTCACCGCCGCGATTGCTACGGCGAGCTCGTGCAAATCGACGGCTGCGAGCACCATTGGTTCGAAGACCGTAGCCCGAAGTGCGTGCTGTTGGTGTACGTGGACGATGCGACCGGCAAGCTGATGGCGCTCCGCATGTGTGAGTCGGAGTCGTCCTTCAGCTACTTTCACGCGACCCGTTCGTATCTCGAGCGTCACGGCAAGCCGGTGGCGTTGTACAGCGACAAAGCCGGGGTGTTCCGCGTCAATGCCAAGCGTCCGAAAGCGGGCGACGGCTTCACGCAGTTCGGGCGCGCGATGAGCGACCTCAATATCGACGTGATTTGCGCCAATACCCCAGCTGCCAAAGGCCGCGTCGAGCGTGCGCACCAAACGCTTCAAGACCGACTCGTCAAGGAGCTCCGGCTCCGCGGCATCTCTACGATGGACGACGCGAATCGGTACTTGCCGGAGTTTGCACAGGACTACAATCGGCGCTTTGGACGCGTGCCACGAAACGACCACGATGCGCATCGGCCCCTGCTCGAGCGCGACCATCTCGACGACATCTTCACCTGGCAAGAACAGCGGCGCGTGACCGCGCAGCTCACCGTGCAGCACAAGCGCACGATGTACCTGCTAGAGCCGACCGAAGCGGCCAAAGCCGCGGCGAAGAAGCGCGTAACGGTCGTCGAGTACGAAGACGGTGGCGTGTCGATTCGCTTTCAGGGCGTCGCGCTTGCCGCTCGCCCTTTTCACAAAGACGGCTGCGTGACCCAAGGCTCCATCGTCGAGAACAAGCTCCTGAGCGGTGCGCTGACCGAAATCCGCAAACGGCAACAACAACGCGAGCAGGAGCTCGTCCGCTCCGCCAAGAGCAAGCGCGAGAAGCGCATCGTGCACGACCGCTTCGCCGACCGGCTGCCGCCGCCGGGGCCTTGAAACGGACCCACTGCCCGACGCCAGGCGGACCCCTCCCCACGTCGTCCGCCCTCTTGCCTCAGGGTGACGTTCCCCCAGATTCATCTACGTGTTGAGGCCGCCAAACGCCCTCCCCGCTGCCGGCCCCCTGCCCCATGGTCCCCATCTGGAAGCGGACATCTGTGCTTAGCAGAACCACCGGACACGAACGTCTGGTTTTGACATGCGCTGTAGGCC
>JABDJF010000746.1 GCA_013002645.1 Myxococcales bacterium | reverse complement strand
GTTTCCCACTAGACGGTAACCGAGATTGCCGAGGTCTCGCTCGCGCTCGTCGTACCAGGCGGCGTCGAGATGCGGAAAGTCCTTCGGGTCCGCACGAAAAAGCGCTTTCTCGTTCTGCAAATCGTCGCTGACCTTCTTGATCTTCCTGGCAGCGGTCTTGTTGTGCCAAAACGACCAAAGGAAGAACGCGCCAATCGCGGAGAGGAAGACTATTTCGAACGTATCCATGCGCACTCCTCGTCTTGTATTTGTCCATCTGCGCCCCAGCGGGCGAGAAGGGAAACCACCGCCAGAACGGTGTCGTTTTCGATGTCGAAGACGTGCCCCTTCAGGTTCGGGCACGGGGTCTCGGTGGAAGCGATGTAGGAAACCACCTGCCACGGCTCCAATCGCCGACGCACCAAGAGGGCTGCGAGCGGTGGCCGCAGATTGCGTTGATAGTCGGAGCGCGTGAAGAAGTTCATGATCACGAACGTGAGCGCGAGTCCAAAGGCAGAGTAGGCGAGGCCCAACCATCCGAGCCTCGTCAGCAGCAGCACCGTCGCCATCAACCATGCGCAAAGCACTAGATTGAGGCGGTTGTCTCCGCGCAGCGAAGTGGCGGGAATCTCGAGCGCGTCCACGGCACGCTCGTCGGCGGCGTTGAGGTTACTAGGCGCCCCGATGTCGCCTGACTCGCTCACGGCACGACTGAGGTTGGCCACGAGCCTATCGAACGACCTTGGGTTCGATTCCTGCATCGACCCGAGCGTCGAGAGGTAGGCTTGCCCGTCCGAGCGGAGCTCGCTGGCGAGGTGGGCAATGTGCGAGAGTAACTGCTCAGGGCTCTCGGTTGAATGCAGGTCGGCGACAGCCTGCAGCATGCCTGCCGCGGAACACCCGTTTGCGGTCCCCTCTGCTTCCACACCCCTCCCGGTTCACGATAGCGAATCACGAAGTCCGTCGCCTGATAAAGACGCCGTGCCGATGCTCCGTCCGTCCATCCCTCGTGCAGGTAGGGTGCGATTCCTTACAGTTTTTGAAACGCCTTCGAACACCACTTACCTTCAAGAGAAGCAGGTCGAAGCACCGGCGGAGCGAGAGGGGGGAGCGACATGCAGGACATGATTTGGGGTGGCGTAATCATTGGAATCGGCCTTCTGATGGGTGGTTCGGTCTTCCAAGGTGACTTCAGTATTCTGAGCATCTTATTCGACGGCCTTGGTGTGTTCTTCATCGGTCGCGGCGTGCTCTCGATAGCCAGGCAGCGATCGAGCTAAGACGCGTTGAGCCCGCATCGACGCAGTGACGGACTGGCATGTCTCATAGACTTTGCCGTTCATCCACCGATTGTAGGCCGCCATCTGCACAGCGTACGCGCGCCAGTCCATCGCACGCAGTGTAGTGTCCCCATGAACCCGCGAAAAGGAGCCTCGTTCTCGCGGCCACAGAAAAGGCCATGCGAAGGACCTATCGCTCGGTGTGAAATTCAAGTGCGAATCGTGCCACCGGGTGTTACCCCAGGCTCATGATTCGCCTGGTCGTCGCGCCGCTCAATTACTCCTCCTGGTCCGTTCGTGCCTGGCTTGCGCTCGACCATGCTGGCGCCGAATTCAAGACCCACGAGATCGCGCTCTTCGTCGATCCGAACTGGCGAAACAAGGTTCTGCAGTTCTCCGGCGCTGGCAAAGTGCCCATTCTCATCGATGGCAATCTCAGTATTCACGAGGCGCTTGCAATTGCCGAGTACACGGCCGAACGATTCCCCAAGGCTCAGCTCTGGCCTGATGATCCGCAGCTTCGTGCCCGCGCGCGTGCCGTGAGCTCGGAAATGAGCACCAGCTTTCTGAACGTCCGCAACGAAATGCCGATGAACTACCGGGGACGAGCGAGCCAGTGCTCCCCGAGCGCTGAGGCATCCGCGGAAATCGATCGTATCCTCGACATCTGGAACGCGTCACTCTCGACATCACCCGGTCCATTCCTATTCGGTGAGTTCTCGATCGCCGATTGCATGTACGTGCCGGTGCTTAGCCGCTTTCGAACTTATGGCCTTCCCATGCACGGCCAGGTTGCAGCTTGGGAAGAGCGCATCTGGCAGCAGCGCTCCGTTGCAAAATGGACAAAGCTTGCCGAGCAAAGCATCGCTATTCCCAAGTACGACGTGCTGCTCTGAACGCGCGCATGCTCAAGGGAGCGCGCGCAACGACGTGTTTGAGTCCTCAACGTCGACGGTGTCTTCGGAAGCGGGGTAGGTCCACGCCAGCGCCTGTGCGGCTCAACGAGTGGGCGGTTGTGAGCTACCATACGCTTTTGCAGGGCTCATCGTGCCGGCAAGGCGACTCTTTGCGGTCGCTTGTCAGCTGTCCCCGCGAACAATATTCTCTCTGCCATGGTCGCAATTCGCAAAGTAGCGTTGCTGTGCGGCGTGATCGCGTCGGTCGCGCTCGCCTGTGGCGATTCCAGCGAATCAGGCCCCTATGTCGTTGAAGGCAAGGTCGAGCATCCGTGTAGTACCTACAGCTACAGCGCGTACCGCTGCCGGCACGACTACTCGGATCGCTGCCGCGTAAACGAGGCGGCACGCATCAACTTCGAGGACGGCTGCTACGAATCGAATAGTTCGGGCCAGAACTGCACGGAGATCGAGGGTTGTATCGAAGGCGAGTGGCTCGCAGAGGATTCCTACGGTCAAACGGTGATCATGAATGGCTGCCTGAATGACCCACCATCTGGATCACGCGCCATTTCGAATCCGTCCGAGGCCGTTCTTTCGGCGCGGGCTACGTCGTGCGAAGAGGTTTTTCTGGAGCGCAGAGAAGCGTGCAGAGAGCTCTCGGTGGACGATTGCCTCGACAAAGGTGAGGGCTGCCAGGTTCGCGTCGAGGACGTCATCGACCGGGAGCAGTTCTGCGACACCCGACAAGATAGGCAGTTTTGCGAGTACGCGAAGGTGAGCGTCACGCTTGGAATCATCCACTGGCCCATTTGTCCCTACACAGAGTGCAACGGCGACGAAGGGCCCTACGAAGGTTGCCTCGAGCCAAGCGTGTGCGTTTGGACGACC
>JABDJF010000576.1 GCA_013002645.1 Myxococcales bacterium | reverse complement strand
GTAGTCGGTGATGGTCGGGTGGTCGCCGCAGACCGGGCATTCCTTGTTGCGCCGGAGTTTGAAGGTGCGGAACTGCATCTGGAGCGAGTCGTACTGCAGGAGTCGCCCAACCAAGGGGTCGCCTCGCTCGAGGACGATTTTGACGGCCTCGGTCGCTTGCAGCGTGCCGATGGCGCCCGGAAGGACACCGAGGACGCCCGCCTCGGCGCAGGATGGCGCCAAGTGCGGCGGCGGGGGCTCCGGATAGAGGCAGCGGTAGCAGGGCCCGTGCCTCGGCCAAAACGTGGTGACTTGCCCGTCGAATCGGAAGATCGAGCCGTGGACTACCGGAATGTCTTTCCAAACGCTGGCGTCGTTGACGAGGTAGCGCGTGGCGAAATTGTCGAGTCCGTCGACGATGACGTCCCAATCTTGATCGAAAATTCGATCGACGTTTTGCCGTGTGAGCCGCTCGTTGAACGAGATGACGTTGACGTCGGGGTTGAGGTTTTCAATGGTGCGCTTGCCGCTTTCGACTTTGGATTCGCCGACGCGGTCGAGCCCGTGCAAGACCTGACGTTGCAGATTCGACTCGTCGACCGTGTCGCCATCGACCAGGCCGATCGTCCCTACGCCCGCCGCCGCAAGATAAAGCGCAGCGGGAGAGCCGAGCCCGCCGGCGCCGAGCAGCAGAACGCGCCCTTGTAACAGCTTCGCTTGCCCCTGCTCGCCGACCTCCGGCAAGAGCAGATGACGCGAGTAGCGATTGAGCTGCGCGTCGGTGAACGCGAACGGCTGCGTGGTGGGGAAGCCCTGGTCCTTCCACTGATTGAAGCCTGGGTTGGCCGACTCGACGTTGCGGTAGCCGAGGTCTTGGAGAACCTTCGCGGCAAATGCCGACCGGATGCCAGCCGCACACATGGTGACGATCTTCGCCTCCTTGTCGGGCAGCCTCGACCCTGATTGCATTTCGAGAAAGCCTCTCGGGATATGGATCGCTCCGGGCACGTGGCCTTGCCGCCACTCGTCCTTTTCGCGAACGTCGACGAGGATCACTTCCTCGCCCGATTCGAGGCGTTCCTTGAGGTCCTCGAGAGAGACCTGCCGGATGGCGGCCTTCACCTCTTGGAGCAGGTCAGCATATGTCTTTGCCATGCCCGCCAATATGTAACTTCAGGCGGTTTCGTCAAGGCTAACGGGGCCTTAGCTCCTATACTGTGGTTTTCACATCGGTTTTGTCGGGTATTGTTTTCCCGGGACCAGGGCTACGCCGCCGATCGGACGATGCCCTGATCGAGCGCGTAGTTCGCCAAGGTGCTCTTGAGGCGCTTCCGTCCCCGGTGGAGGCGGGACATCACGGTGCCCACGGGGCAGGCCAAGCGTTCGGCGGCGTCCTGGTACGAGAGGTCACCAAGATCGACGAGCTCCACCGCTTCTCGGAACTCGGGCTTGAGGGAGCGGAGCGCGGTGAGCACTTCGTCGCTGAATCCGTCGTGCGGCGAGCGATCCTGCGCCGGCGCTAGGCCCCGAAGCTCCTCGAGTGCCTCGCGCTCCCGCTTCTTTTTGCGGTAGTGGTTGACGTAGGTGTTGAACAAGATTCGCCGAGTCCAGGCGCGTGCGTTGGTGCCGGCGCGAAAGCTCGCGCGCGCTTGCCAGGCGCGGGCCAGGGTCTCTTGGACGAGGTCGTCGGCGAGCGCGTTGCCGCGCGTCAGTCGCAGGGCGGTCCGGGAAAGCTCGGGGACGCAGGGCAGGATTTCTTGGTTGTATTGTGCTTGGGTCTTCATTCAGGCGGTCTCCGCTGCCGTTCCTCTGCAACCCGGATGCCATCCTGAAAAAGCCAAACATTTCGCGAAGGGCGTGACCGCCGCACCGCCAGCTTGTCCGCTTGATGACACGCTGTCGTGTCAAGCTGTCCGCTGAGCGTCCGCGCAGGTTGGCTCAGCCCTGGAGATGGGCGGCCAGCGCCTCGGGGACCGCATCGGCGAGCTCGGACGCGATGAGACCTCGGTCACCGACGGAAGCGGCCTCGCCGGCGAGGGCGTGAAGGAGCGCTCCGGCGATCGCGGCGTCGACGGGCGCGAGGCTCATGGTGAGGGCCGCGACCACGCCGCTGAGCACATCGCCCGTCCCTGCAACCCCGAGCGCCGGCGTACCCTCCGCGCAGACGCGAAGCTCCCCCGCACCAGCGACGATGCTGCGCGCGCCTTTCAAGATGACGACCTGCCCGGAGCCCTTTGCAAGCGCCTCGGCAGCACCGTATCGGTCAGCTTGAACGTCCGCCGTCGAGCGGCCGAGCAGGCGTGCCGCCTCGCCCGGATGCGGCGTGAGGACCCTGGGGCCGGCGGCGCCCCTGAGCGAGGCAAGCCCCTCATCGGCGAGCAGGGTCAGCGCGTCTGCGTCGACGACCGCGGGAACCGGCGCGTGCATCGCAAAGGCAAGCG
>JABDJF010000575.1 GCA_013002645.1 Myxococcales bacterium | reverse complement strand
TCCTTTCACATCGGTGGCTCCGACGCGTCGGGCATCGTCTACAAAGTCGGAGGCAAGGTCTCGAATGTCGCCGTCGGAGATGAAGTGGTGCTCCACTGCGGGACCTGGAGCCCCGACTGTCCTCTGGTGCGCTCGGGCGCCGATCCGACGTACTCCCCGACCTTCCGCTCCTGGGGCTACGAGACCAACTGGGGCAGTTTCGCCCAGTTTGCCCGCGTGCAAGCGCATCAGTGTCTCCGGCGCCCGAAACACCTGTCCTGGGCCGAGTCCGCCTCGTACATGCTCGTCGGCGCCAGCGCCTACCGCATGCTCACGGGCTGGGGACGGCATGCGGTTCGCCCGAACGACGTGGTGCTCTGCTGGGGCGGGGCCGGTGGTCTTGGCTCGATGGCGATTCAAATCGCCAGCGCGATGGGTGGTGTTCCAATCGCGGTCGTGAGCTCGGCCGACAAGGCGGAGTACTGCAAGCGTCTGGGTGCAAAGGGCTCCATCAACCGCAAGCGGTTTGGCCACTGGGGCATCCTGCCTCATTGGAAAGACCAAGTCGGCTACTCCAAGTGGCGCGCCGAGGCGCGCGCGTTTGGCGAGGCGATCTGGGAGGTGCTCGGGGAACGGCGTAATCCCCGTATCGTGTTCGAGCATCCGGGCGAAAGCACGATCCCCACGAGTATCTTCGTCTGCCAACGGGGGGGGATGGTCGTCACCTCCGCTGGGACCACCGGCTACAACGCGACGATCGATCTTCGCTACCTGTGGACGCGGCAGAAACGCCTCCAGGGTTCGAACTTCGCGAACGACGACCAGGCGCGCGCGCTCAATGACCTGGTCGCATCCAAGCGCGTCGACCCGTGCACCAGCCAGGTCTTCTCCTGGGATGACTTGGGCCAAAGCCACCAACTGATGTACGAGAATCGCCACCCCTACGGAAACATGGCCGTCCTGGTCGGCGCGCACGCCGTCGAAAAGAGCGTCCCCGTCGCGCTTCGGGACAGTGTTCCCGAGATGACCTATCGGCCGCGCCGGCTCGAGCCGATCCCCAGTGAGACCCATCCGCACCGCACGCTGGTCCGCGAAGCCATGCACGAAGGCCTCATCACGTGCCCGGTCGATGCCAAGCTCGCGGAGGTGGCCCGATTGCTCTTAGACAACCGCATCCATGCGGCCGTCGTGACCAAAGACGACAGCGCGGTCGGCGTCGTTTCTCAAACCGACCTCGTCCTCGCGCGCCAGGGCCGCTCCCGTCAGCAGGCTGCGGCGCTGACCGCAGGCGACGTGATGACGCCAAACCCCCTGACATGCGAGCCCGACATGCTGCTCGCCGATGCCGTCACTCTGATGGCACGACGTGGGATTCACCGCCTCTTCGTGACGAAGCCCGACAACCCGCGTGTGCCGGTGGGCGTCCTCTCGTTCACGGATATCCTAAAACGAATCGCCAGGCCGAGTTGACGCGATGACCGCTCGATCGCGTATGCGCCGGACAGAGGAGCACAGGGCGGAGGCAAATTGCGGTTGCTCCGAAACGCCATTGGCTTACAGTCCTGTCACTCAACGTAACGCCCACGCACGCACGTGCGTGAAGTTGCCTGCCGAGGGAAGCATGCTGCGACGATCTCTGCTCTTCGTTCCCGGGATAGCAACGAAGCGGTTCGCGAAGGCCCGCGCTTCGGGTGCCGACAGCATCCTCTTCGACCTCGAGGATTCGGTCCCACCGGACGCCAAGGAGGCGGCCCGGGAGCTCGTATGTGAAGCGCTCCGGGAGGGCGGCTTCGGTGACTCCGAAGCTGCGGTGCGGGTCAACGCTCCCGGCACGCCGTATCACGATGACGATCTTCGCGCGGTCGGGGCCGCCGGCGCCCGAGCCATCATGGTTCCGAAGTCCGAACGCGTGGAGAGCTTGCGCGCCGCGGCAGCGATTCTGGACGAAATCGAGGCTGAATCGCGCATCTTGGCGCTCTTGGAAACGCCGCGCGGCGTGGTCCGCGCCCTCGAGGTGGGCGAATCCACGTCACGCGTCGACGCGCTATGTTTCGGCCACGCGGATTTCGCCCTGGAGATGGGAGTCCCTGCCGATGATCCAGGCAGCGGTGTGCTCTATCACGCACGCTGCGCAGTTGCCGTGGCCGCGCGCGCTTGCAGCGTGCAACCAGTGGACAACGTCTGCCTCGCCGTTCGGGACGAAGAGGCTTTCAGGCGTGACGTCGCGCTGGGCATTCAACTCGGCTTCGAGGGAAAGATGTGCATTCACCCGGCGCAAGTGCCGATCGCCAACGAGCTCTACACGCCAAGCGCCGAGCAGGTGGAATACGCGCGTCGGGTCGTCTCGGGCTGGGAGGCGGCGCGCGCGGAAGGTCTCGGCGTGTTCACGCTCGACAGCAAGATGGTCGACGCCCCGCTCGTCCGCGCGCAGGAACGCATCCTCGCACGTGCGAACCGAGCGGGAGGCGCGTCCAAGGGGGAAAAGACATGACGGCGAATCGCGTAGACGTGGATGGGCCGTACTTCGAAGACTTCACGGTCGGCCAAGTCTTCGACGATGCGCCGTCGGTGACAATCACGTCGGGATTCGCCGCACTCCACCAAGCGTTTTTCGCCGAACGCCTACGCCTGCCCCTGGACGCCGAGCTGTGCCGCGCTGTCACCGGACACGACGCGCTCGCAAGCCCAAGCCTGGTCTGCAACCTCGCCATCGGCCAAAGCACCTATGCGTCGCAGCGGGTGAAGGGCAACCTGTTCTATCGTGGGCTGGTGCTCCAGAAGCCAAACTACATCGGAGACACGTTGCGCACCGTCACCAAGGTGGTGGCGCTCAAGCAGAATCGGCCCAAGCCCGGCCGGGCCGCGACTGGGATGGCCGTGCTCGAGATGACGGTAACCAATCAGCGCGACGAAACCGTGCTGCACTTCTGGCGCTGTCCAATGATTCCCTGCCGCGACCCGGAGGTCACGACGGGGCATGCGGGCTCGTTCGACGCGATTCCTGCCGAGCTCGACATGGATGCGGTCCAGGCCGCCATCCCGTCCGAGTGGAACGTCGGCTGGTATCGCGAGCAGATCCCAGGTGTTCATTTCGGCGATGTCCCGGAGGGCGCCACCTACGTCCTGCGCGCACGCGACACCGTGACCTGCGCCCCCGAGCTGGTCCGCATGACGCTAAACATGGCATACACGCACGGCGATCCGGCGGCGAGCGCCTACGGCAAGCGGCTGGTCTACGGTGGACACACGATCTCCATGGCGGGTGCTCACCTTTCGCGGGCGCTCCCGAACCTGCTGACCCTGGTTGGATGGCGACACTGCAATCACACTGCGCCCGTCTTCGAAGGCGACGTGTTGCGCACCGAAGCCAGCGTCGCGGCCAAGCAACCGCTGGCGTCCGGTGGCGGCCTGGTGGAGTTGCAAGTATCGGTCTTCGCGGAGCGTGGGCCCGAAGCGCCGAAACCCGAGCTCGATGTTCAAGTGCTGGACTGGCACGTCATCGCAGCGATGGCCTAGCGAGGATACGAGTGCAATTGGTAGGAAACACGAAATGAGTGGAGGGATCCTCGAAGGCATGCGCGTGATTGAAGGCTCGGCCTTTGTCGCCGCTCCGCTCGCGGGCATGACGCTGGCGCAGATGGGCGCCGATGTGATTCGGTTCGACCCGCTCGGTGGCGGCCTCGACTACCGCCGCTGGCCGGTCACCGACGACAACGAGAGCTTGTTTTGGGCGGGCCTCAACAAGGGCAAGCGCTCGATCACGGTCGACATGAGGTCGGATCGCGGCCGCGCGCTGATCACCGACCTGATCTGCGCGCCTGGCGATCAAGGCGGTCTGTTTGTCACGAACTTCCCGGCCCGAGGCTGGCTCGATTATGAGCGCCTGCGTCAGAAGCGTCCCGATTTGATCATGGTCAATCTGATTGGCGCGCGGGACGGCTCCAACGCCGTCGACTACACGGTCAACCCGGCGGTGGGCTTTCCGAAGGTCACGGGTCCGGTCGAGTGGGACGAACCGGTGAATCACGTCTTGCCCGCGTGGGACTGCATCACCGGCCAGATGCTGGTGGTAGCGCTCTTGGCCGCCGAACGACATCGCCGTCAGACCGGGGAGGGCCAGTACGTCCGGATCGCCCTCAAGGACGTCGCCCTGGCCATGCTCGGCAACCTCGGCAAGGTCGCCGAAATCGTCATCAACGATTCGGATCGCCCGCGTTTTGGCAACTACCTCTACGGCGCCTTTGGGCGCAACTTCGTCACGGCGGACGGCGCCCGCGTGATGGTCGTGGCGCTGACGAGCCGGCAGTGGAAGGGGTTGCGCAATGCCACTGGTTTGCACGAGGAGTTCGACGCCGTGGGACAACGGTTGGGTCTGGACCTGAGCGAGCCGGGCAACCGCTGGCACGCCACGCGGGAGCTCGCAGGCGTCCTCGAAGCCTGGTTCCGGGTCCACGATCTCGACGCCGTACGAAGTGTCTTCGACGAGAACGGCGTCTGCTGGGACCGCTACCGAACGATCCGCGAGACGGTCACCGAGGAGTGTGCCGGCGGCAACGAGATGTTCAGCATGCTGGAACAGCCGGGAATCGGCAGCTATCCGGTTCCGGGCACGCCGTTTGACTTTTCGTCCTGTGGCCGCGTTCCCCCTGTTTGTGCGCCAGCGATCGGACAGCACACCGACGCCGTCCTGCGCGAAGTCCTCGGCTTGGACGACGCCGCTATCGCCCAACTACGCGACGAAGACAAAGTCATCGCCTGAAACGGCCACAGAACAAACCGACCCAAAACAAACCGACCCAGGTTGACCTGTGAGGACGTCGGACCCGGTCGCCGACAGTGGGCCTCAAACGGTAGGCTGTCGCCGAGCTGTAGAGCCCAGGCCGCCGCACGTCCGCCGGAATGCGCAGACGAAGGCCTCGGAGCCCCGTGTTCGGCCGGATGCCGCAGCTGTAGACACTCCGGCGCCACGGCGGCCCCATGGACGGCCGAGTCGTCCTATTTTGGAGCCTTCTCCCTAGGTCTGGACGGTGGCGCTGTGCGCCTGGCCCATCCACCAGGTGCCGCACGGAAACACGACGCTGCGCAGCCCCGCACGCCACTGTTCAAGCGCTTGGCGGTAGGCCCGGCGGAACGCGCGAAGCTCCGACGCCGCTGCAAAGAACGCCTTCTTCTGCCCACGCCCGACGGCGAAGGTTGCATTGCGGTCGCGAAGCAGCTCGAAGCTCGCGGCCCGTCGGTAAGGCGATAGACGACGTACACGGTCGGCGCCAAGGACGCGCCAGCCACGCTCCTTCACTTCGGTGCGAGCGAGTTGCTCCTGGCGCCGGAGCTCTTCGCCGACTGCCTCCCGCACGGCTTGTGCACCGTAGGCTTGCTCCAGGGTTGGCGGGAGGCTGAGGGATAACTCGACGACGTCCGGCCACTGGCGATTTCTAGGGTCGAAGAATACGGCGGGCCGCTCGATGCGAAAGGTGCGGCGTCCGAGCTCGTGGGGCAGTACGGTGACCCCAGGCCAGTCGCGGGCGTGTTGGACCAAACCCGCTTTCACCGGATTGGCCATCACGTACGCGAGCTTCTCGATGACCGCCCGCTCCGTCAGCAGCCGAACCACCGAGGTGCGCTCGTGGTCCCAGGTGGCGCCTTCCCATTTTCGGAGCGCTTTCGTGCCGAGAGACACGAGGCGGTGCAGTCGGCGCAGGAAGTCCGGACGGCGACGCTTCGGATCGGTGAACACCAAGTGCTCATGTGTCGACATGAGCGTGACGCCGTGCACCAAGATCCCAAACTCACGGGCGCTTACGGCCAGAGCGTAGAGGTAGAGCTGGCGGATGGCGGCGTCGGGGCGGAAGAGGTGATGACGACGAAGGGTACGCCGGGTGACCATGACGGTGTCGCCGGGCAAGACGAGACGGGGTTGAGTCATGCAGGATCGGTACGCATGAAGCCTGCCAACTCCCTCGAACGTGATTTCAATACTTTGCCACAGCTCAACTGGCGGAACTCATCGGAACCGACGACGGACGCCAACCCGGGAGGGTTTCCGGGAGGGTTTCCGGACGCCAACCCGGGAGGGTTTCCGAGCCGAGGTGATGAGAACCGTCACGATGTTTCCGTCACGCAAGAGGGCGGACAAGCGCGCCTTGCGGAACAACGACTCGATGAAGTCAGGCTCACCGAAGCGCTTCTTCGAGCGCGCCGAGACAGAGCTCGACGTGGCGCGAGGTGGCCGAGGCGCCCATCAGGCCGATGCGCCAGGCTTTGCCTTTGAACTCGCCGAGGCCTCCGCCAATCTCGAGGCCGTGGTCGGCCAGGAGCTTCGTTCGCACGGTGCGGTCATCGACGCCTTCTGGGATTCGAACCAGCGTGAGCGGAGGCAGGCGGCTGGTTTCTGCGACGGGAAGCTCCAGCCCGAGCGCTTCGAGGCCTTGCCGAAGCGCATTGGCTTGCTCACGGTGACGCGCGTAGCGGGCTTCGAGGCCTTCCTCGAGCACCAGTCGAAGCGCTTCGTGCAGGGCGAAGATCATGTTGACCGGAGCGGTGTGGTGGTAGACGCGCTCGCCGCCGAAGTACTGACCGATCAGGTTGAGGTCGAAGTACCAGCTTTGAACCGGGGTCTTGCGCGTCGACAAGACCCGCCGCGCGCGCTCTGAGAACGAAACCGGAGACAGGCCCGGCGGGCAGGAAAGGCACTTCTGCGTGCCCGAGTACACCGCGTCGATGCCCAGGCGGTCGAGGTCGACCGGGACACCGGCAAGTGAAGTCACCGCATCGACCAAAAGCAGCGCGCCACAGGAATCGGCGATGGCGCGGAACGGACCGAGGTCTTGCAGCACACCGGTCGACGTTTCGGCGTGAACGATGGCGACGACTTTGAAGGGCCGCTTCTTTGCCGCTTGGGCGACGTCCTCGGGATCGATGGCCTGTCCCCAGGGCGCATCGACGAGCGTGACCTCGGCGCCGCAGCGTCGAGCCACTTCTGCCATCCTTCCACCAAAGACGCCGTGTCTGCAGATCAGCGCATGGTCACCGGGTTCGAGCAAGTTGACGAAACATGTCTCCATGCCGGCTGACCCAGTCGCCGATATGGGAAGCGTCAGCGCATTGTCCGTGCCGAACGCCTGCCGAAGCATCGCCTGCGACTCGTCCAGGATTTGGAGAAAGACCGGATCGAGGTGGCCAATCGTGGGCCGCGCGAGAGCTTCCAAAACACGCATCGGAACGTCGGAGGGGCCGGGCCCCATCAGGACTCGTTCGGGCGAAGTCATTGCCGCACCATACAAGACAAAACCCCTCAAAAAAGACCTTTTCGAGGGGTTCATCGGACGAAAACGGGGACTCGACCCATTTTCGCGAGGCTAGGGGCGGGCTCCTAGTTCAGCCGGCGATAGACACCGACGACGACACCGAGCACCTGCGTGCTTCGCCAGTCGTTTTTCGGAATCAGAATCGGGGCCATGTCCTTGTTGG
Organism: Myxococcales bacterium; assembly: GCA_013002645.1. GTDB lineage: Bacteria > Myxococcota_A > Polyangia > Polyangiales > Houyiibacteriaceae > SG8-38. The sequence goes on along the minus strand of JABDJF010000575.1, from coordinate 1,015 downwards.
CGGGCTGAAGGCGAACGTGCTCCCGCTCCGGGAAGTAGTATTTGCAGGTCGCCTCGTCGCCGACGAGGGCGATGATCACTTCGCCGCGGTTGGCGGTGAGCTGTTTTCGGACGAAGACGAAGTCGCCATCGAAGATCCCCGCTTCGATCATCGATTCGCCGGTGACCCGAAGACCGAAGACGTCGCGCTGGCCCCCGATGAGCATCCGGTCGATGTGCACCGTGTCCTCGGGGTGCTCGATCGCCTCGCTGAGGGCGCCTGCTGCAACGCGGCCGACGATGGGGATCTCGACGAGGTCGTCGTTCGAGGATGGCGGTCGGCTGCTCGGCCTGCCATCCGGGGTCTTCATCAAGCGGAGGGTCCGCGACTTCATATCCTCCCGGGTGAGGTAGCCTTTGCGCTCGAGCGCCCGCAGGTGGTCGTTGACCCCGTTGGTGCTGCGAATGCCGAGATGATTGCCGATCTCACGTAGGGTGGGTGGGTACCCCCTCGAGTGAATCGAGTCTGATATGTACTCAAGGACCGCCTTCTGGCGCGCCGTTAGCTTATGCATGCTTTCCCCCGCTCGCATCTCTCACCGCCTTCTCGTTAGCCTCTAATTGCTGCACAAATGTCCCCTGCATCGTTGAGCAGGTGGGACAAAGGTACATATTGTCGCCAATTTTGTCAAAGAAGCGACGATCTGTGCAGGGCTGCTCAGTTGAGTGGGTCTGGTTCTTCGTCTGATGGCACCTCGCCCGCTGGTTCCGCGCGCGGCGGCGGAGGCCGGCTTTGCGCTTTGTTCAAGGCCTCGGAGAGTGCCTGGGCCGGAGAGAAGCCGAGCAATCCTTCGAGGCCCTTACCGTCGGTGAGGCCACGCCAAAACCCTTGCGCGATCGTGACCAGCTCTTCGCTGTCGATGTCGTCGAGTGCCTGCAGAACGTACTTGGTCGCACCGCCCAGGACGTCGATTCCGAGGCCGGCGGCGGCGTACGCGGGCAGGGGGTTGAGGATCAGGTCGCGCGTTGCGTAGGCC